>CAZPNN010000249.1:0-1924 GCA_964587605.1 uncultured Chromatiaceae bacterium | reverse complement strand
CTGCAGATAGGGGATCTTCTCGATCAGTCCACTGAAGGTTCCCGGTTGCCGGACGCCGGAAGAGGGATGCCGGGTAAAGCCACCGACGTGAAGTTCATAGAGGATGGCGCCGTCGAGGCCTATTGGCGTCGGGCGTAACTCGTCTGCCGGCGGAGCAACAATACCGCGCAGTCCGAGCGGCCCGCCCGGCACCCAGTCGGCGCGTGCCCAGCGTGCGGTGCTGATGGCCCGCGCCATGGGATCGAGGACCTCAAGCTGCTGGCGTCCGGCGGCATCGACACGCGTCACGCGCCAGTTGTACTGTGTGCCAGCTGGCAGTTGCTCCACGGCGACGTGCCAGAAAAACGAGTGACGATGCTCGGGCAGTGTGAGTGTGACGACCTGGCAGGGTTCCGCAGCGCCTGTGCCGGCAAAGAGCAGCAATTCCATCCCCACAGCGTCACGGCTGTAGACGCAGAAGTTCGTGCGCGCCGGGCTGTAGCTTGCACCGGGTGGGGCGGGCGTGCCGGCTGTAACCGTGTATTTACTCGGTGTCAAAGATCCGCAACCAGTCGTAGCGCATGCTGACGAGCAGCCAGCCGTTGGCATTGGCGGCATTTACGGACGCATTATTCGCCTCGTCATAGGCGTACTCCCGCTCGAAGTCATCGTGACGGATCAGAACCTGCAGGTTCGGGGCGCCGGGTTGCTGGCTGTAGCGGAGCATGTCGATGTCGCCCCCGGAGTTCACATTGCCAACGGCGAGGATGGGGCGCCGCCCGACGTGCAGGTCGATGGTCAGTGGCCTCATCGGCCCGTTGTTCAGCGCATGGACGTTGCGGAGCCGGCGCAGGACGAGGCGGCCGTCTTCCTCGCGCAGGGTGCTGATAACACTGCTGCCGATCACATCGTCGGCAGGGATGCCGTAAATGTCCTCCGCCAGTATCCGCACCAGTTCGATGCTGCCGCTCGTGGTGATAAAGACCCGGAACCCGTTGGCCCTGAGATACGTCAGCAAATCGCGCATCGGACCGTAGGCCAGTTGCCGGTAGGGCTTTTCGAAGCGCGGGTGCCGGGCCGTGGCGAAGTACTCGCGGACGTCCTGCCGGAACGCATCCTGGGTTTGCCCGGCATGGGCGGCGGCGATCAACTGGAAGACAACCTCGTCGCTGGCCACCTGCAGGTATTTGCTGCCGAGGTCCAGCGCCGCCTTGTACGGAAGCTGGGTCTGCCATTCGGGGTGATCACCGGCGACCCGGCGCAGTCGTTGCAGGGCGAACATGCCCTGCATGCGCGGCTGCTCCGGCCACAGCGTGCCGTCGTCATCAAACACGGCCACGCGGTCAGCGGGCGTTAAATATCCGCGGCCACCCGGGGTGGTTACTTCGGTGACGAAAGCGAGCAGGCGATCCCGCGCGGGGGCATCCCGCCAGCCGGGAAGTGCTTCTGCAAAGCACCACGCGGGTGTGCCCAGCGCGAGGACACCCAGAATTGCTGCAATTCGATACACCACGCACGTTCCCGTTAAGCCCCTGGGCGCAGTATAGTCAGGTCCATGACCCGCTTCCCGCACTCGCGACTGGTCCTTGCCGTACTTGGCGCGCTGCATTTCGTGGCGGCGCCCTGTGTGATGGCAATGGCCGTCGCCGATGCGTCCGCGCCCTGCGAGCACTGTCCCCCCGGCAGCGCTGCCATGGCCTGCCTGACCACGGCCACTGATCCTGCGGCCGCAGACGCCGGGCCGGCGCCCGGCCGCTCGAGGCCGGCAGCCTCGGCGGTCACCGTGGTCCTGCTTCCGCCCCCCGTTGCGGCGGTGGCGACCGGCCTTCACCGGGCAAGTCCCGCGCACCGCATCGCTTTCGCCACCGGTCGGCACACCGGCGATCCCCCGCTCACCGTTCTGTATCAGAACTTCCGCAACTAGGCAGCCCTGCACCTGCCCCGC
>CAZPNN010000248.1:0-2204 GCA_964587605.1 uncultured Chromatiaceae bacterium | reverse complement strand
CCCGAGCCAGGTCGACCGGAACAAGACCAGCAAGATCGTGATCGACGCCACCCGGCAACTGCCCGAGGAAGGCGGCCCGGCAAGCTTTCCAAGCACAAACCGCGAGATCCTGACCACGCTGGCGCCCGATGCCTTTGCGCGCGTCGACGCCAAGTGGGGCAAGCTCATTGCCGGGATCCCGTAGCCTCACTTTGCCGCAGCGTCTGGTGAGGCAGGTGGCGAAGGCTGCCGTGCCCACCCGAACCTCGGCGCGGCCCGCCACCGGTCCAGCATTCCGGCAGCCAGCGAGTACGTCGCCGGCACGACCACGAGCGACAACAAGGTGGAGGTCAACAAGCCGCCGATCACGGAAACACCGAGCGGCGCGCGGAAGTTGCCGTCGGCACTTAGCGCGAAGGCAACCGGCAGCATGCCGGCGCCCATGGCCAGCGTGGTCATGATCACCGGTCGCGCGCGCTTTCGGCAGGCGGCAACGATTGCGTCGTGTCGCGACAACCCGTGGTCCCGCTCACCGATGATCGCGTAGTCGACGATCAGGATGGAATTCTTGGTCGAGACGCCCGTGAGCATCAGCAGGCCGATAAACGCCGGCAGCGACAACGCGTAGCCGGTCAGCAGCAGCGCGCCAAAGGCGCCCACGCCGCACAGGGGGACGGCGGCAAGAATCACCAGCGGTTGCACAGCACTACCGAACAGGAGCAGCAGCACGAGATACACGCTGCCAATGCCCGCGAGCATCGCGACTGCAAAGCCCAGCAACATCTCGCCAAAGGCCTCGGCGTCGCCACTAGGCACAATCCGCACCCCGGGGGGAAGTTTGGCCGTGGCCGGCATTTTCCGGAGAGTGGCCATCACATCGCCGAGGGGCAGGCCGTTCAGCTCGGCAGAAATCTTGATGTTTCGCTCACGGTTGAAGCGCTCGATCTGCGCCGGCCCGCTGCCATCACTGATCGTCGCCACAGCCGACAGCGGCACGCTGCCATTGCGCGCCGGAACGCGCAGCAGGGACAGAAGCGCCGCATCGCCGAGCGAGGCATCCGACACTTTCACCCGGATCGGGACCTGTCGTTCCGCCAGGTTCAGCTTGGCCAGGTTGCGGCGGAAATCGCCGCTGGTGGCAATACGCGCTGCTGCGGCGATGTCGACCGTGGACACGCCGAGGTCCGCCGCGCGCGCGGCGTCGGGCACGATGACCATCTCAGGATTCAGCAGGGACGCGGTGGACGACACGCTGCCGAGGTCGGGGATCGTCCGCAAAGACGCCTCGATCTTCCGGCCGGCCACGGCAAGCTGCTGGGAGTCTTTGCCGGCCAGGACGATATCCAGGCGTTCTCCGGGTCCCTGCGCGGCGAAGTTCACGAGTACGCCGGGAAGGTCGCGCAACCGGTGGCGCACGTCTGACTCCAGTTCCTGGATCGTGCGCCTGCGCTCCGCCGAGAACTCGAGTGTCAGCCACGCCTTGCGCACGTCACCCTGGCTCACGGCGTCGTAACCACCGAGGTTGGCGGTGCCAATCCGGGCAAAGACCTGGACCAGCTCGGGAATGTCCTGCAACAGCGCCCGGACCTGCTCTACCGCCGCGACAGTCTCTGACAGTCGCACGCCGGGGGGAAGAGTCACCTGCAGGTCCGTGCGGGACAGGTCCTGCGGCGGCACAAAGGTGGTTGAAATCAGCGGCACGAGGGACAGCGCGGCCACGAACGTGCCGAGAGCAAGTACGACCGTGCGCCCCCGGTGGCGAAGGGCCGCTTCTACCCAGGTCAGGTAACGCGGCATCCAGCGCGGCTCGACGTGCGCCCCGGCACTGTCGCCGAGATAGCGGGAGGCCAGCATCGGCGTCAGCAGGCGGGCCACCAGCAGCGAGAACAGCACGGCGGCGGCGGCCGTCCAGCCAAACTCGCGGAAGTACAGGCCGATCTCACCAGGCATGAACGCCACGGGCAGGAATACGGCCGCGAGCGTCGCCGACGTGGCGATTACGGCGATGCCGATCTCGTCGGCGGCATCAATGGCTGCCTGTTCACGCGTCTTGCCCATGGCCCGGTGCTGCGCAATATTTTCGATCTCGACTATCGCGTCGTCCACGAGCACGCCAATGACCACCGCGAACGCGAGCAGCGACAGCAGATTCAGGCTGAAGCCGAGCCAGTGCATCAAGGCAAACGTCGGCAACACCGACAGCGGCAGTGCTAGGGCCGAAATCC
>CAZPNN010000247.1:0-13803 GCA_964587605.1 uncultured Chromatiaceae bacterium | reverse complement strand
CGCGTCCCAGCCGGCACCGCACCGCGCGATTTCTCCCCTGATGCTCCCGTTTCTCGCCCCGCGAGAGGAGCCGGACACAGCGCGGCCCGGCCGGTCCGTGTCCGGCAATGCCGCTGACGGTGTCGTGGATCTGGTCAATCAGCTCGATGCCGAGAAGCGCGCTGGCCGGGCCGGACGCCTGGCCCAGCGGCTCGGGAACCTGGACGTTATCGTCCTCGATGAACTCGGCTATCTGCCCTTCTCAGCCGACGGCGGGGCGCTGCTGTTCCATCTCATCAGCAAGCTCTATGAGCAGGTCTCCCTGATCCTCACGACCAACCTGAGCTTCGGCCAATGGGGCAGCGTCTTCGGCGATGCCAAGATGACCACGGCACTGCTGGATCGGCTCACCCATCGCTGCGATATCCTCGAAACCGGCAATGACAGCTACCGCTTCAAGAAGCGTTCCTGACCCTGACCCCCTGGTCAATATTGGACGCCTGTACCTGGTCAATATTGGGCGCCTGTTGACACCCACGGTTCAGCGCGAACGCCCGGCAGGCGGTCTGCAGCCCGACGTGCGGGGCGAGCTCGGCCACGGCGAGCATCACGCGTCCCCGCTCGTCTCGTCCGCGGTCGGCAGCCCCAGTGCCACGCACAGCTTTTTTTGGGCGTCGATGATCAGTTCAGCGCGCTCGAGTTTGCGGCGCAGACGAACATTGTCGCGCGAGAGCTGCTGGATCTGTCGTGCCGAAGCAGCCGGCTTCGGCCCGCGTCTTTTTGGGGCGAGCGCCACGCGTTCGGCCGCACCGAGCTGCTGGCGCCAACTCGAGAGCATCGAGGAGTAGATGCGCTCGCGCCGCAAGAACGCGCCGAGCGTGCCGGCTGCCTTGCAGCGGTCAGCCTCAGCGAGCAACCGGCGCTTCTCGCTCGCGGAGAACTGCCGGCGCCTGGCAGTCTCGATCACCTCCGGGTCGGGGCGCGACGCTTCGCCCGAGGCCGTCACGGAAGGAGCCCATGGGGCGACTGGAGAGGCGGCCTCGGCGGAGGACCCCAAGGATCCATGGATAGAACTCTTCAGCAATGCGGTCATGTGCATGTCCTACCTGTACTCTAAATTGCCCGAGACAGGTGTTCCACATCACATTGGCACGGAGGGTCGACCGTGAAGATTGACCCCCCTCACCGGTGTCGTCACGTCGCTCAATAGCGGCCACAACGGCGACTAACCTCGCTTTATGTAAAGGCGTCACGGTTGTGTGCCTAACTACCAGGAACAGACTGCACCAGGGAACCCGCTGCAAGGCGGGTTTCTTGTTTGTGGCGCCAGCGGCGAATCTGGGAATTTCGGGGGGATGTTCGAATTGCAGTGAGGGAGTGGTGTAAACCGCAGCGACAGCCCCTCACTGGGGAATGGACAGCAGTCTTGTGCAACTCAGCCGGCCTGTCGATCCCGCCGACCGGATGGGGTAGGGTGTGAGAACGACGACCGGGTATCCAGCCGACAGGCCAATCAGAGGGGATAGTTATGACCACCAATAGAAGAATCGCGAAGTGCCTCACCCTCGCCACCGCTGTGCTGCTGGGGTCCACCCCGGTGCTGGCGGCGACCGGCAATACCCAAGATGTGGGGGGACGAGAAGCCATAGCTGCTGTTTCGCCGGAAGTGAGAAAAAGGCTCAGTGATCTCCAGGTGCCATTCATCCTGAACCAGGGGCAGACCGACGCGCGAGTGAAGTTCTATGCGAAAGCCTTTGGCGGTGTTGCCTACGTCACACGGAGTGGCGAGATTGTGTACGCCCTTCCGAAAGTCGAGCGGGCGAATCAACCAATGGGATGGTCGCTGAAAGAGGAACTCGTCGGCGCTGCGATTGCGTCAGTGGAAGGAGAAGAGAAGGCCGCAACGCAGGTCAGTCATTTTGCGGGAAATGACGAGTCCAAGTGGCAAACCAACATTCCGACTTATCGTCTCGTGTCGATGGGCGAGGTATACAAGGGGATAAGCTTGAAGCTCAGGGCGCACAGCGGGAGTGTTGAGAAGTTATTCTATGTCAAACCCGGCGGCAGACCCGAGCAAGTCAAAATGGGGGTGTCTGGCGCAGCATCCTTGCGGACGAACGGCAAAGGTGAACTCGAGGCTGAGACAGGGCTTGGCAAGGTTGTCTTCAGCAAGCCCAAGGCATACCAAACGATAGAGGGAGCTACCCAGGAAGTGGAGGTTGCTTATGCGGTCCGTGGGAAAAGCTACGGGTTCAGGGTTGGGAAGTACGATCATGCGCGGGAACTAGTAATAGACCCGTTGCTCCAGGCGAGCTACGTTGGCGGCACTGGTGACGACAATGCCACCGCCATTGCCGTCTCAGGGGACTATGTCTATGTCGCGGGTTCCACCAATTCGACGACCTTCCCCGGGACGGCGGGAGGCGCTCAACTTGATCAGGCAGGCCTTCGTGACGGCTTTGTGGCGTTGCTTACTTCTGATCTGAAGACACTGCTGCAGGCCACTTACCTTGGCGGAGCCGGGGAGGAACTTGTGGGTGGGATAGCTATTAACGGATCCAACGTATTTCTCACAGGGTCCACGACGTCGACGGACTTTCCCAAGACTACGGGGGGAGCACAACCCACCGCCGGAGGCGGCAAGGATGGTTTTGTCGCACTTCTTGCCTCTGACCTAAAGACCTTAACCCGAGCCACCTACCTCGGCGGGAGCCGCGACGATCAAAGCAACCCCATAGTCGCGGTCACGCCCAGCATTGTTGATGCTTACAGCGTTTTTGTGGCTGGCTTCACCACGTCACCGAACTTCCCTGGAACAACCGGAGGAGCTAAAGCAGATTCAACGGACGCAATATTGCCGGACGGAAGCATCCTTGGCGATAGTTTCGTGGCTGCATTTTCCTCCGATTTGACGACTTTGAGCCAAGCCACTTATATCGGCGGAAGCTCGATAGATGAGATCAGGGCAATGGCGATTCTTCCCGGTTTCGTCTATGTGGCAGGGAGTACCTCCTCATCAGACCTTCCCAGGACGGCCGGAGGTGCCCTGGCCACGCGCCAGGATTCCAGCCCGGCCGAAAAAGATGGATTTGTAGCACAATTGACGTCTGACTTGACGACCAATGTCCAGGCTACTTATCTCGGGGGCAACGGCCTAGACATTGCGTGGGCCATCGCCGCTGACGTGAATCTCGGCGTCTATGTGGCAGGAGAGACGTATTCGGAGAACCTCCCTGGCACGGCGGGACACTTTCAGCCTCTCAGGAACGGCCCCACTGATGGCTTTGTGGCGCATCTGAGTACGAGTTTGCAAAATCTTTTACAGTCATCCTATCTCGGTGGACCTGCAACTGATCGTGCTCAGGCCATCGCACTTGGAGGTTCTTTTGGTGGAACAGTGGTCTATGTAGCCGGGAGCACCGACATAGGCAATTTCGTCTACGATGGGTTTGTGGCAGTTCTCAGATCTGACTTGGGGCCTTCGAATGGATCCTACTTCGGGACTACCGTCCTCGCTGGAAGCGGGAATGATCTGGCCTCGGCCATAGCTGCTGAGATCCCCCCTAAGTCAGGGTTCAATGTCTATACCGCAGGCATCACCAACTCAACGAACTTTGCTGGAACCCTAGGAGGCGCGCGGCCCACAAACGGTGGAGGTTCCGACGGGTTTGTGGGCAAGCTTGTTCTCGTGCCCGACTATTCCTTCTCGCCCGTTTCTCCGATCTCAGTCTTGCCGGGTGGGTCTGGCTCCACAACAGTGACCGTGAATTCGTTTAACGGGTTTACTGATGAGAATGTGAAGCTTGGGATTTTCGCACAACCGACTGGAGGGCAGCTGCCGACTGGTCTGACAGTGCCAGATTTACCGGATATCGGCCCAACGCCTCCCAATGGTTCCATATCCTTTCCGTTGACTGTGGACGTGGCATCTTTCGTCACTCCCTCTACTTACACGCTGTGGCTGTTAGGTTTCCCATCCACCGACGTGGAGCACTGGGCCCCAATAACCGTCAATGTAACTACCACCGTTGGTGGCTTGATGGCAGTGTTTAGCACGTTTCAGGCCCAGGGTTGCATCGACAGCAGCGGGGTTGCCAACGCGTTCAGCGCCAAACTCACCGTTGCGGATCGTCTATTCATTCAAGGCCGCATCCAGTCATCCACCAACACGCTCGCGGCATTGCTTTACCAACTGCAGGCACAGACGGGCCGGCACATCGTGCCTTCGTGCTTGGTTGAAGGAACCAATATCGCGCCCGGCCCGGTGCTGATTGCTGACGTGCAGGACCTGCTGCAGCAGCGGGCGGCGGGCTTCACACCGAATCCGATCGTGGGGCATGTCCTAACCGCGAGCAATGCCGCCCTCGAGGACGCAACTGTCACCATTCTCAATTCTTCAAACAAAGCCGTCGCCACACTCAGAACCGACGTCACTGGCTTCTACTACTTTTCAGAGACGAGTGCATTGTCGACGGGCGCAAACTATACGGTCAAAGTAACTCGGCTGCCGAAGCCCTACAAAGCCTCCACGCCGCAGTCTCGGACGTTCACTTGGGGAGGGGCGGCGATCAACCTAAGTAACTTCGTGCTGAATTGATGCCTGAGAACCAATTTAGTGGATACGTTACGCACCTGGCCTCGCGGGCGCTGCCGGCCGGGTCGAGGCCGCCGGGCTGGCCGGCGTCCCGCCAGGCGGTGCTGGTGGGTGCGGGGCGGCGGCCTGATTCGTCAAGTGTGCAACCGTTGCAAAAGTTTTCCGAGGCACTGGGTTCCAATCTGAGTTTTCGCCGGACCAGTGTCCCCGTGTAGGGGCAGAGGAGTGCCTAATATCTTTCCCCAGAACTGGGGAAAACTAAGCAAGACCGCGCAAAACTGAGGGAAAGTATTAGGCACTCACCCGTGTTGATTGCCTGAGAGCTCAGAGAGTTAGTGCGCAACTGAGGTGCTCCCTTCGAACCAGGGGGTCGGCCGTTCAAATCGGTCCGGGCGCGCCAGAAATCGGAGACTTGCGGTGGTGACGGTACGTGGATCGCCTAAAAGGCCAGGCAGTACCTAATATCTGCTCCCAATTGCACGAAACCTCGACTTCCAGTCGACTGACTTCCCGGCCTCGATCGCTGGCGAGGACTCGCAGCGAGCGTCATTAGGTGAACAAATCCGTGGGCGCATGGGCGATTCTTGAAGCATTGGGCTGCACATGCCGGGCCTGGTGAACCCGCCGCGCGTGGCGGCGGGTGTTTCGGGCTGGCACACTCAGCTGACGGGGCGGCGCTTGAAGTTCCTAGTCCCGGGACGTTTCACGCACCCGGAAGATGACGTGGCCGATCGGCCCCGCTACGTTCCGTCCCAGGACCTCTCGGGTGAGCCAAAGAACAGTGATATCGGGGGCTTCAGTTCATGCATAGAAGATCGTTTGTGAAGGCCGCGGCGGCAACGGCGGTGCTCAGCGGCACGTCGGCAGCCTACCTCGTGGCGAATGCCGCCGCAGAGTCCGCGGCAATGGACGCCCTACTCGATTCCTGGACCGGTCCGAACGGCGGCGTTCCACGCTTCGACAAGATCACGAAGACCGCATTCAAGCCGGCGCTACTGCGCGGCATTGACCTTGCCCGCGCTGAGGTCAAAGCTATTTCAGAACAGACTTCGGCGTCGAGCTTCGACAACACGATTCTGTCATTTCAGGATTTCGGCCGCCCGTTGACGCGCGCCTCGATCCTGTTCCGCGTTTACACAGGGACGATGAACGGCAAGGACATGCAGAAGATCGAAGCCGAAATGTCGCCGGTTCTCGCCGGGTTTGACGACGAGGTCACTCAGAACGAAGCCCTGTTCGCTCGAATCAAGGCGGTTCACGACGTACGCGCGCTTTCGAATATCGATCCGGTGCAGCGGCGTCTGGTCGAGGTGCATTACAACCGCTTCGCCCGCCAGGGTGCCGCGCTTGACCGTGACAAGAAGGCGCGCCTGAAGGAGATCAACCGGCAGCTCGCCTCATTGTTCACGACGTTCAGCCAGAACGTGCTCGCAGACGAAGAGAGCTACACCCTGCCTCTCGGTAGCGAAGCCGACCTCGCGGGCCTGCCGCCGTCCCTCCGCGACGGAGCCGCCCAAGCCGCAAAGGACCACAAAAAGACCGGCACATGGCTGCTCACTAACACCCGCTCGTCGATCGAACCGTTCCTTGTCTTCTCCGACCGTCGCGATCTTCGCGAAAAGGCCTGGCGCATGTGGAACGCCCGCGGTGACAACCAGAACCAACACAACAACCGCGCCACCGCGAGCGGGATTCTCAAGCTCCGCGCCGAACGCGCCCAGCTCCTGGGTTATCCGACGCACGCCCATTGGACCGTCGACGACAACATGGCCAGAACACCTGACGCCGCCATGGGCCTGATGATGAAGGTCTGGCAGGCCGCCGTCGCGCGCGTGAAGGAAGAAGTCGCCGACATGCAGGCGATCGCCGACAAGGATGGCGCCAGAATTACGATCGAGCCCTGGGACTATCGCTACTACGCCGAGAAAGTCCGCAAGGCGCAGTACGACATCGATCAGAACGAAGTGAAGCAATACCTCCAGCTCGACAAAATCCTCGAGGGCATGTTCTGGGCCGCCGGTCAGGTCTACGGCCTTGGGTTCGTCAGGCTGTCCGGTGTCCCTGTCTATCACCCCGACGTGGCCGTCTACGAGGTGAGTCGCGACGGCAATCGCGTCGGCCTCTGGTATTTCGATCCTTACGCTCGCTCTGGCAAGAAATCCGGTGCTTGGATGGAAGAAGTTCGCACTCAGGAAAGGTTCAGGCAGGCGCTGACGCCGATCGTCTCGAACAATTCGAACTTCATAAAGGGTAGACCGGGCGAACCGGTACTGATCTCCTGGGATGACGCCACCACAATGTTCCATGAGTTCGGTCACGCGCTGCACGGACTGCTGTCCAGCGTCGACTACCCGACCCTCGCCGGCACTAACGTCAAGAACGACTTCGTCGAGTTCCCGAGCCTGGTCAATGAGTACTGGCTGACAACACCCGAAGTGCTGACCAGATTCGCGATCCACCATCAAACCGGCAAGCCGATGCCAAAGGAACTCGTCGACAAGATCCTGGCCGCGACGACGTTCAACCAGGGCTTTCAGTCGGTCGAGTATCTGGCGAACGCGATCTACGACATGAAGATCCACCTAGCCGCGACCGGGAACAAGAACATCGACATCGCCGAGTTCGAACGCGCGACGATGGCCGAGATCGGCATGCCGAAGGAAATGGTCCTGCGCCACCCCGCGGCGGCCTTCGGCCACATCTTCGGCGGCAACGACTATTCGGCCGGATACTACGCCTACATCTGGGCCGAGGCGATGACCGCCGACGTCTACGAAGGCTTCATGGAAAAAGGTGGCCTATACAACAAGGACGCCTGCAGACTCCTCGAAACCTCGATCATGAGCGTGGGAAACTCGATTCAACCCGACGAAGCTTTCCGCAGATTCCGCGGCCGCGACGTCGACACGAACGCCCTCATGCGCTATCGCGGGTTCCCGGTGGCCTGACAATCGGCAGTGAGACGTTGCAACCGTTTGCCAACAACTCAATCACCGTGCTGAATGACGTCGCTAATCCTGTCGAGTATAAGTCGAACAAAGCCCCCGCCCGACAGCCATTTCCGGCGCGACGCGGCCGCCTGACCAGCGGATCCTGCCAGCACCGCGTCCCAGCCGGCACCGCACCGCGCGATTTCTCCCCTGATGCTCCCGTTTCTCGCCCCGCGAGAGGAGCCGGACACAGCGCGGCCCGGCCGGTCCGTGTCCGGCAATGCCGCTGACGTCCTGGATCTAGCCCCCCGCCAGTCAGCCCGGCGGCGGACCCCGCACCTCGGGCCGCCGCCCCGCGCCCGCCCGCTTCGGCCCGCGCGTCTCGAGGTGCGCCAGAATCTTCCCAATGACCGGCGGGTCCTCGATACAGGCGATCACCCGCACCTGACCGCCGCAGCCTTCACAACTCTGGAGGTCCAGCTTGAACACCCGCTTCAGCCGCTGCGCCCAGCTCATCGCCCGGTGGCGCTCGGCCGGCGTGCCGGTGTCGGCCGGCTGGATGCCGCTCCCCCGCCCGGCCGGTGTGATCTTGGCCCGCCAGGCGCTGTGCGGCGCGAACACCCCGTGATAGCGCGTCAGGTGCACCCGCGGCTTCGGTACCAGGGCCGCGAGACGGGCCATGAAGTCCAGCGGCGCGAAGACCACGTGGGTGGTGCCATCCCGGTAGGGCGTCTTCAGGGTGTAGCGCACCCGGCCCTGGGGCGTGAGGGACAGCCGGCCCTCGGCCAGCGCCGGGCGCGTGATGTAGCGGCACAGGCGTTCCAGGGTTTTCTTATCGCCGCCACGGACCGCCACCCCGGCGTGCAGGGAGAAGCCCGCGTGCGTGGCGAGGAACGGTTTGGTCGTGGGCTCACGGGCCGGCACGGTCTGCAGCGTGAAGGCCTTGCGGCCCTCGTGGGGACCTATGGCGATCCGGTAGGTGATGGAGTGGCCCTGAAGGATCTCCAGCGCGGCGTCTTCACCCGGGGCGCGGGTCAGGTGGCTGGAGTCCAAGTCGCGCACCAGCAGGCCGCGGCGCTCCAGGTGGCGGGCGATGCGGGCGGTGATGACTGTCAGGATCGCGTCGAGCTCCGTTGGGCTCGGCGGCGGCACACGCCGGAAGCGCGGCCGCCCTTGCTCCATTGTGTAGGCCCCGTCCAGGCATAGCATGTGGAAGTGGATGTTCAGGTTCAGCGCGCTGCCGAAGCGCTGGATCAGGGTCACCGCGCCGGTCTGGCCGGTAGCCCAGGTCAGGCCCGCCTTTCGGATGAGACGGCCCGCCATCGCCCGCCAGACGATGGCCAGCACCTCGCCCATCGCCGCTGGCTCCGCCGCGAACAGGAAGCGCAGGGGAAACGGCACGGAGAGTACCCACTGGCGGATCGGCTCCCAGGGCAGGATCTCGTCAACGAGCAGTGCCGCGCTCTCGACCATGCGGCGCGCCCCGCAACTCGGGCAGAAGCCCCGACGCTTGCAGCTGAAGGCCAACAGCCGTTCGGCGTGGCAGGTGGTGCAGTGGACCCGGAGGAAACCGTGCTCCAGCCGGCCGCACTTCAGGTAGGTCTCAAACTCCTGCTGCACGTAGCTCGGCAGATAGCGGTCGCGCTCACCCAGCGCCGCCAGGAACTCCGGGTAGTGGCGCTCGACCAGCTGGTAAAGCAGCGTAGTCTCCGGCCGGTGATGCTCGTAGCGGATCCGCCCGGACGCGAGCGAGGTAGACGGCTCCATGCCCGGAGAGTCGGGTGCCGGGCCGGCACGGCACCAGCCACAATTCCGGCCAGAATCTCCGAATAAGGCCCTCCGGCCGAATCTTCAGGAAATGCAGGGATTACGAATGCCGCTACAACTTCTGGGCCTTGGCGACCCTTGCGGTGACTTCGGGCCTCACCGAATAGCGCTCCCAGTCGGCCGGCGGCGTGAACACTCCCCAATCCACCATCTTGTTGATCTGGTGCTTCACCAGCTCCAGCTGGTCACCCTCGGTGAGGGGCGGCTCGTCCATGCAGAGGTTCTTCGGGTAGATGCCGCCCCGGGCCATGGCGGCGTCGTAGATGGTCTTGTATTCCTCCACCCGCATGTCCTTGATCAGGTTCTGCCACTGGGCCCGCACGCGAAAATCCCGGAGCCCTTCGACGTCCAGTACGGAACTCACGAGCGTCTCGCCACCGCCCAGGTACTCGGAAATGATGTTGCCCCGGTAGTCGATGATCTGGCTCTTGCCGCAGCTCATCTGGTGCACGCCGCCCGGGAAGTAAATGGCACCAATATTGGGCGCCAGCACGTAGCAGTTGTTGAAGACGGCGTGAGCCCGGTTCTGGATCTCGGCGATGCCGTTGCCCATCCAGGGCTCGGGATACTGTGTGCGCCAGATGATCTCGGCACCGTTCATGGCGAGCCCCCGCGCTGCCTCCGGGTAGCTGCCCTCAGCGCAGATCAGCGTGCCAATGTTGCCGATCTCGGTTTTCGCCACCGGAAACACGGCCTTGAAGAGCTTCACCGGATCGTCACCGTACTTCTTCAGGTACACATTCCAGATATCGCTCGGCGCCACGTTGGGCTCCCGCTGGTAGAACGCGGTCTTGTAGTGCTTGTGGATCACCTCGCCCTGCGGATCGACGATGAAGGCGATATTGAAGATCCTGTCCTCCATCAACTCCGGATCCTTCGCCACCATCTGGGCGATGATGTAGACGCCCAACTCTTTCGCCAGGTCGCCCAGGTACCGGGTCTCCGGTCCCGGAATCTCCGGCACCACGTCCCGGCAGATCCGCAGGTGCTCCTCGCCGCCGCCCAGGCACCAGCCGCCGATGCCGCCCTCGGACACCGCGATCAGTTTCACCGGCAGGTCGAGACTGCAGTTCCACACCGCGTAGCGCATGGAGAGCGCCAGGTTCTCGATGTCTTTCATGTAGTCATCCCGGGTCACGGCCATCCGGGACACGTTCTGGATGCCGACGGCGGTGTACTGCAGGCGCATGGGGGGTTCCTCGCTGGTCCAAGGAAAGTATGGCCCCTGCCCCCGTTCCAGAAAAGAGAAAACGGTCATTAACCGCGAGGCTGTTCCCGGAGGAGAAAAAAACCGGTTACGCTCAGAGTTGGCTCTGGAGATACCGACCATGTGGATCCGCAAAAGTGACAAGGACAGGCAGACCGGTCGCGGCACTCCCGTGCCGACCCAGATCGTCGGGAACGAGGAGTTCGATCCGATGCCCCAGACCGTGGATCAAAAACGCGTCGAGCAACGCATTTTTGAACTGGCAGATCAGTACAGCCGGAAACTCGGAATGTCCCGGCGGGACTTTCTGCGCACGAGCGGCGGCATGGCGGTGTCGTTCATGGCCATGAACGAAGTGTTCGGTCCCGCCTTCCTCGTGAACGAAGCGGAAGCGGCCGAGCCGGGCGTAACCCGCGAGATGTGGCCGAAGAAGGAATTCATCCTCGACGGCCAGACTCATCATGTAAAGGACTCAATGCCGGGTCCTCTGATGTTCCGGACCCAGACCGGCAAGCTGGGCCTGAACCCGGCACTCCGCGACGCGCCGCCGGAGAAGGACAGCCTGCACCGCGCCAACTACATCAAGGAGGTCTTTTTCGACAGTGACACGGTGATGGCCTGCATCAGTGGCGCCACCATCGGCCCGCCCAGCGCCTACGTCCTGCCTTCTGAGGAAATGGTCCAGACCCGCAACATGATCAACGAGATGGCTGGCTCCCGCCGGATGCTCAGCCACGGACTCAGCACTCCCACGAACCCGAACTGGATAGATGACGCGGAACGTCAGATCAGGGAACTGAAGATCGATGCCTGGAAGTTCTATACGGGGGATCCCGCCGGGCCCTGGCGTCACGATGACGAAAAGGTGGCGTACCCGTTCTACGAGCGCACGTTAAAGCTGGGCGTGAAAAATATCTGCACCCACAAGGGATTGCCAATTCCCGGCCGTGG
Organism: uncultured Chromatiaceae bacterium; assembly: GCA_964587605.1. GTDB lineage: Bacteria > Pseudomonadota > Gammaproteobacteria > Steroidobacterales > SHZI01. Next base: position 2,315 of record CAZPNN010000247.1, on the reverse strand, counting down.
CAAGGAGTTCTTCCGACCCGATGACGTGCTCAGGGCAGCGAAAGACTGGCCAGACATCAACTGGATCGTTTTTCATTCCGGGATGAAGCACATGATGACGCAGGTGCCCGCGGGCGAGAGCGGCATCGACGCGGACGGCAATATCCCCTGGACCACCGACTTCTGCCGGCAGATCAAGGCATCGGGCGTTAAGAACATCTACCTGGAACTGGGCGCCGTCTTCGGGCACTCGGTGGTCACCCACCCGGAAGTCTGTGGCCACCTGCTGGGGCAGGTCATTGCCGCCGTCGGCGCGGATCACGTGATCTGGGGCACCGATTCGATCTGGTGGGGCTCGCCCCAATGGCAGATCGAGGCCTTCCGGCGCTTCCAGATCCCGGAGGTGTTGCAGGCGAAGTTCGGGTACAAGCCCATCTCCGCGCAGGACCGGGAACAGATCTTCGGCATGAACAGCGCGCGGCTCTTCGGCATCGATGTCAAGGAGGCCCGCAAGGCAATACCGACGGACGCGCTGAGCCAGATGAAGACGGCCTATCAGGACGAGGGAGCGGAACCGAGCATGACTCAGTACGGCTGGGTGGCGGCGGTATGAAGCAGCAGCACTGGCAACTACCGGGAATAGTTCTACTGGCAGGGCTGTCGGCGTCGGCATTCGCCGCGGACTCCGCGCTGCAGTCCGTCAACTGCGCACCGCAGGGCGAACTGCGCGGGAACGTCGAACGGGGTGCCGCCCTCCACCTGAAACACTGCACCGAGTGTCACGGAGCAAACGGCAAGTCCGAGGTGATCGTGCTGCACATGGACACGCCGCCCCAGGATCAAAGTGATCCCGTGTACATGAAGACCCTTCCCGACGCTTATCTGTACCTGGCCGTGTGCAAAGGAGGCCTGGGTGTGGGCAAGAACTTCATCATGCCCGCCTGGGGTGACGTCCTCTCGGATCAGGACATCAAGGATCTGGTCGCGCAGATGCGGACCTTCTCGGGCACCTGACATCGGCTGATATGGTCGCCAGGATGGCTAGTGAACCGGGAATCTGGGCGTCCCTCCGTGCGGTCCCGGGCCACACCTATCGCGTCTTTCTCATCTGCCTGATCGGCGTCACCTTCGCCAACCTCGATCACTCCCTGTTCACGTTTGTCCTCACCGAAATCTCTGCAGCGTTTGGCTGGTCCGACCTGGAGCGCGGCCTGTATATCGCCATCACCTTCGTGGTGTCCGGCGTCCTTATTACCCAGATCGGGTCACTCGCTGACCGGGTCGGCCGCCGCGCGGTGCTGCTCGGTGCCACGCTGCTGACGCCGGTCTTCGTGGCGGCACTCGCAGTTGCACCCACGACGGTCACACTGCTCATTGCGCGAACACTGGGCTTTGCTGCGGCGGGCGTGCAGTCGCCGGTTACCGGCACGATAGTGATGGAGGAATCGCCCCCCCGGCTCCGCGGGCTTTTTACCGGCGTCTTGCAGATCGGCTTTCCGCTCGGGTTCTTCCTCGCGTCCTTGCTGGTTCCTTTCATATATGAAACATGGGGTTGGCGGTATATCTTCTTCCTAAGTCTGCTGTTCCTGCCCTACGCCTGGGTCATCTGGCGGTACCTTCGGGATTCCGCGGCCTGGCAACGCAGCCGGGCGGAACGGGAGGCCAACCGCACGCCGCCGCCGGCGGTGCGGGAACTCTTCACGCCAGCCTACCGGCGCAAAACCGTCCTCCTGTTCCTCGGCACGTTCCTCTACGTCTTCGCCTTCGGTGCCACGATCATGCTCACGCCCTACTTTCGCGAGGCCCGCGGCTGGGAAGCGCGTGAAGCCATCGAACTGGTGGGGCTGTCCTTCCTGATCGGCACCTTCGGCTACATCCTCGCGGCCTGGTTCGGTGAATTCCTGATCAGCCGCCGCAACACCATCGTGGCCTGGTGCTGGCTGGGCGGCCTCGCCTTTGGCGTGATGATCTGGTTTACCGAGAGCTGGTGGTCCACGTTCCTGGCCTTCAGCACCATGACCTTCTTTTTCTATGGCGCCTATGCCGTGATGTTTACCTTCATCGCCGAGAACTTCCCGGTGAACCTGCGGGCCACAGCGGCCAGCTTTGCCAGTTCCTTCGCCGTGGAGCTGGGACTTGGCCTGGGACCCTTTGCCCTCGCCTGGGCGATCGGCTACGTTGGCTGGGAGTCAGCTTTCACCTGGTGCGCGGTATTGCCGGTGCTGCTCGCCGGCGCGATCTTCCTCGCGCTGCAGCCCGTGCCGCGGGAAGCGGTTATCTGAGCAGGGGGTAACTAATGGATGCCGGCTCGCCGCTCATCGATATTGGTCACGTCA
>CAZPNN010000246.1:0-8124 GCA_964587605.1 uncultured Chromatiaceae bacterium | reverse complement strand
CCGAAGGCTTCCTTGAACTCCCGGCTGTACCGGAACGGACTCATCGAACAGAGCCGCGCCATGTCCTCGCCGGTGATCTTTTCGGACAAGTGGCTTTCGACAAAGTGCACCGCCGGCAGCAGCGATCTCGCCGCCATCACCGCAGCGGGAACCTCTGGCGGCATTGCGATGGGCATCATCGGCATGCGGCGGCCGGATTGCGCCCGTTTGTCAGAGACTTTCTCCTCGAGCATCGCGAGGCAGCGGTCGCTCTCCGCCGGCTTGACCGGCCTTGCGAGGTAGTCCACGAACCGGCTGCGGAAGACCCAGACCGCCAGCGCCTCTGAATGCTGCAAGGTCACGACGACCATCGGCACGGACGGATTCTTTTCCTTGAGCATCGCCGCCAGACCGAGGCTGCCCTTGTCCGGGTAGTCGAAGTCGAAGAACACCACATCCGGCCGATCCGTTTTCAGCCGCCGCTCAATGGACTGCTGACTGCTGGCGTGAGTGACCTCGAAATTCGCAGCCATTCCCGGCAACAACGCGGGTTCACCGCCCGTTATGGTCATGTCAACCCACAGCACCTTCAGCATCTTCACCGCAACTATCTCCAAGGAATCGCCTGTACGTTCTGCCGGTGCAGGGGCCACGGCATTTTGCATATTACGGAGGCTCCAAATTAAGTAGCGTGAACGGCTCGACGAAGTTGCCGTTCCGCGGCGCCGGAACGTGATGGCAATCACAGATACCCAACCCCCCGGACTCTCCCGGCACTGAAAATACCGTAGGCTCCGGCACGCGCAACCCGGTCGATGACAGTTGCGGCGTGACCGTCACCGTCACCGCCAGTAACGGCCATCAATCGCACACTATGTGACGTGCGTCCCAACTCGGGCATTCACCCGGCCCGAAGCACGACAAAGTTTTAGTGTTTCGCAAACTTCTACTACCCGCGGTGCGCCTCGTCCACCTATAAAGCTCAGCAAGCCTTGGGAAGTAGTGACCGGTGTAGAGACCGGTGGCCTGAACGGGGCGATACAGAAAAAGAATCTCAACCACAACTTAAAGAGGTACCGGGTAATGAAGACGAAATTGATGAGCTTCCTGCGTGATGAAGACGGCCTGACCACTGTCGAGTACGCCATTGCTGGCGGCCTCGTGGGTGCCGCCGTCATTGCGGCGTTCCAGGCGCTAGGCCTCACGGTCGGCGGCGTCATCCTCAACATCAACGGGCTGCTTGCTGCTGCTCCGTAATCGGAAGCGTGGATAACGAGCAGGGGTGACAGGAAGTCACCCCTGCTCGAATCCTTCGGGACGTGCCTTAAGTTGCATGGGTATTACGGGTTGCGCGTGCAGCCCAAGGATGGGGTCCCAGATGCTGTCTTCTGCGGTAGTACTGGCGGTCGGTTGTCCGGCGATCTGGATTGACTTCCGGACCCGTCGTATTCCGAACATTCTCGTCGGCGCGACCCTGCTCGCGGCCGGCGCCGTGCAACTGGGTTTGCACGGCACAGCCGGTATCGGCCTCGCCCTGGGCGGCGCTGCGGTCGGCCTGCTGTTTTTCCCCTTGTACCTCGCCCGCATCCTGGGCGCCGGCGACGTGAAATTCATGATCGCGCTGGGCGCGCTGGTCGGGCCCGCCACCGCGCTGCTCGCAGTCCTATTGACGCTGGTTGCGGGCGGCGCACTGGCACTTGCCACGATGGGCTGGCACGCCTGGGCGACCTTCACAGCGCCAGCACCCAATCGCATGCCTTACGCCGCGGCGATCGTTGTCGGCACGCTGGCCGCCACGCTGATCGACACCTGATCGAACCGAACTTTAAGAAAGGTTCTTAAACCCATGGACAGCGCCCTGAAAGCCACGATTACCCCGCTCGCACTGCCGCGACTGCAGAAGCTGGCGCCGCGGCCGGTGCGGCTCGAGGATACGGGGCTGACCGAGACGTTCGTCGCTGACCTGCTGTCCAAGCACCTTCTTCAGGGTGGTGTGCTGACGATGGCAGAACTGACGAGCAGGCTCGCGCTCGCCGGACCGATCGTCGAGGCCGTCATCAATTTCATGCGCAGGGAAGCGCGCATCGAGGTCCGGGGCCCCGCCACGGGCGACACAGCCGCCAGCCTGCGCTATGCGCTGACCGAGCGCGGCCGCATCGACGCCCAGGATGCCATGTTAAGGGGCGGATACACCGGGCCGGCGCCGGTGCCGCTCAAGGTCTACACGGAGGTCGTCCGGGCCCAGACCGTCCACGACCGCTCGGTCACCCAGCAGGCGATGAAAGCGGCTTTCGCCGATGTGGTCGTCCGCGACGAAATCCTCGGCCAGCTCGGGCCGTCGCTGAACTCCGGCCGTGCAATCTTCATCTACGGCCCGCCGGGCACTGGCAAGACGTACCTGACGCAGCGAATGGCACGCGTCTTCCCGCAGGCAACGCTGATTCCCCACGCGGTGGCCATCAACGAAGCGGTCATCGAGATTTTCGACCCGATGCTGCACCGTGAGCAGGACACCTCCCTGCCAAACCCGAACATCATGCTGGAGCAGGGCTTCGACCCGCGTTTCGTTGCCTGCCAGCGGCCCGTGATCGTCAGCGGTGGCGAACTGACGGCGGACATGCTCGACGTCTATTACGACGCGGACACCCGGCAGTTCCGGTCGCCGCTGCAACTCAAGGCCAACAACGGCATCTTCATCATTGACGACATGGGCCGGCAGCGCGTCGCCCCGCAGACCGTTTTCAATCGCTGGATTGTCCCCCTGGAGGAAAAGCGGGATTTCCTGAGCCTCGGGGCGGGACAGCACTTTTCCGTGCCCTTCGACGTGGTCCTCGTGTTCTCGACCAATCTGCATCCGACGGACCTGGCGGACGAGGCGTTCCTGCGACGCATCGGCTACAAGATCGAGTTTCAGCACCTTCGGCCCGATGAGTACCGACGGATCTGGTCGCAGGTCTGCGCCGATAACGGTATCCGTTGCACTGCGGACGTGCTCGATTACGTCATTAACGAACTTCATTTGCGGCACGGGACTCCCCTCGCGCCGTGCCACCCGCGCGACCTGCTCAGCATCGCGATGGATCACGCCGCCTACCTCGGACAACCACGCCACGTCACTCGCGAGCACATGGACTGGGCCTGGAAGAACTATTTCGTTTCACTCAGGCCGGGCGAGCACGCGCCGGCAATTGACGGAGGGCGTTAGAGATGTTCAAGAAAAGAGGCTTGCTGCTGCTCATGCTATCGATTGCCATAGCCGGCGCGGCAGCCTGGGTCGCCAATAACTATGTCACGACCCGGCTCGAGGCAGCCGTTAGTGGTGATGGGGCCAAGGTCACCGTGGTGGCCGCAGCCATGCGGATTCCCTACGGCACCAAGCTGGAATCGCGGCATGTGAAGACCATGGACGTCCCTGAAAACGTGTTGCCCCCGGGCGCCATCCGGGACTTCAAGGAAGTCGACGGCAAGGTCGTCAAGGGCGAGATCCTGGCCGGCGAGATTCTCCTCATGGATCGGGTCGCCGGCGGCGGCGACGGCAGCACGCTCGCGGCACTGGTGGCGCCGAACATGCGCGCCGTCACGGTCCGGGTCAACGACGTGATCGGCGTGGCCGGATTCCTGCTGCCGGGCAACCATGTGGACGTGCTCGGGACTCGCATTGAGAACAACATGAACCGTCGCGCCATCACCGAAACCATTATCTACATGGTGAAGGTGCTGGCGGTGGACCAGACCGCTGCCACGGACAAGAACGAGCCCGTGGTAGTGCGCGCCGTGACCCTCGAACTCGCTCCGAAGGATGCCGAGGTGCTGGTCAAGTGGGAGGAAGAAGGGACCCTGCAGCTGGCACTGCGCAACCCGACCGACACCCTCGTGGCCGAGGAAGTGCCGCCGCCCGCGCCCGCGCCCGCGCCGCGACCCGTCAAGCGCCGGGCAGCCGCCCCGGTTGACGACGGGAGCAACGTCACCCTGATTCGCGGCACTCAGGTACAGACGACCAGGACCAAGGGTTGACATGAACTGATGCAAGCCGGCGGTACGCTCCTCGGGAGCCCGCTGACATCGTGAACTGGAAATTAAGGACGATCATCATGCGTTACCTGACAACACTCACCCGCCGCGCCGGCCTGATTGCCGCCGCCCTACTGCTGTCCTTCCCCTGGATGGTTCAGGCGCAGCAGGCCGGGACCCCGAGCCTGCACAGCGGGAACAGCGAGGCACTGGTCGTGCCGCTGTTCAAGTCCAGAGTCGTGCGCCTGGAGGAACCCGCCGCGCGGATTTCGGTGGGCAGCCCCGACATCGCCGACATCCTGGTCCTGCGCTCCACCCAGCTCTACGTGCTCGGCAAGGACCTGGGCACCACCAACGTGCTCCTCTGGGACAAGAACGACCAGCTCATTGGCACCGTGGCCGTCGAAGTGACCCACGACCTGGAGTCCCTGAAAGGCAAGCTGCACCAGTTGTTGCCGAATGAGGACATCCTGGCCTACTCGAGCCAGCGGTCTATCGTGCTGGCCGGTCGCGTGTCCAGCGCGCTCGCTATGAACACGGCGCTGCGCATCGCCGATGGCTTTCTCGCGCAGCTCGGCACGGCCACGAAGGAGACCGAGTTCAAGCAGGAGTCCAGCTCCCGCCGCGAAGACAAGGCCGTGGGCGAGGTGATCAACCTGATGGAAGTGGCCGGCGCCCAGCAAGTGATGCTGAGCGTGAAGGTCGCCGAGATCGCCCGCACCGAACTGCGCTCCCTCGATGCGCAGTTCAACGCCGCTGGCCTGACCGGCAACTGGAAGCTGGGCGGCGTCAACGGCGGGGCCCGCTTTCCTGACGTGGTCTTCAACGACGCCTCCCTTGGAGCCGCCGGGCGACTCCCGGCCATCGGCGGCAACGCGCCCTTCGGGCCCGTCATCGACGAGTTCGCGCCGAACGCCATGACCATCGGCGACAAAGGCCTGTTCGCCAGCTTCCTGAGCGATGATTTCCTCTTCAACCTGGCGCTCAACGTGGCCAAGGACAAGGGCCTCGCCAAGATCCTTGCCGAGCCCACGCTGACCACCCTGACTGGCCAGGAAGCCCGCTTCCTCTCGGGTGGCGAGTTCCCGATCCCGGTGCCCCAGGGCAACGACTCCGTCACCATCGAATTCAAGGAGTTTGGCGTAGGCCTGAAGTTCCTGCCGGTGGTGCTCGGGTCGGGCGCCATCAACCTGACCATCAATGTCACGGTCAGCGAACTCGTGCAGAGCAATGACGTGGTGTTCGACGCCGGGGACACGCTCTCACGGTTCGTGATCCCGGCGCTGACCAAACGCAGCACCAGCACCACCGTGGAGCTGAAGGACGGCCAGACCATTGCGATCGCGGGTCTGATCAACGAGAGCCTGCGTGAGGCCGTGAACAAGTTCCCGGGCCTGGGTGATCTGCCCATCCTGGGCTACCTGTTCCGCAGCCAGAGCTTTCAGAAAGGCGAATCGGAGTTGCTCATCGCCGTGACGCCGCGCCTGGCCAAACCCATGATGCCGCAGGAACTGCGGCTGCCCACCGACAGTTTCGTCGAGCCCAGCGATTCGGACTTCTACATCATGGGCCGGATGGAAGGCAAAAAGCCCGCCAAGACCGAGGCCAGCGAGGAAGGCGGCACGGACGGCGATTTTGGCCACCAGGTTGACTAAGGAAAGGAACCACACATGAACATGAACATGAACAGAATGCTTCGCCTGCTCGTCGCGAGCGCCCCGCTGCTGATCGCGGCGGGGTGCGCCACCGGCCCCGAGGCGGTTGAAAATGACTTCGGCAATTCGGTGCGGCACATGACGCAGGCGCAAACCGCCAACCCGACCGCGCCGGCTGACAGCAACCCGCTCGATCACGGCGACGGCGTGCGCATCAACGGAGCGATTGAGGCCTACCGCAAGGGGACCGCTGACCCGAAGGCCATCAAGGAAGAGATGCTCCCTGGAAGCGGCAACTAGGTCCTCAACCGCCATGTCACACAAATCGCGCTTAGTGTCGTCCCGCACCGCCCTGCCCGCCCGGCAGGGCGGTGCGATCATCGTGCTCATTGCCATAGCCATGCTGGCCATCCTCGCGATGGCTGGCCTCGCGCTCGACGGTTCGCACATGTTCCTCAACAAGGCGCGCCTGCAAAACTCGGTGGATTCGGCGGCGCTGGCCGCCGCCAAGATCCTCGACCAGACTGGCGACGAGGCCCGGGCGCGGACTGCCGTGACATCGCTGCTGGGTCTGAACGCGCAGACGGCGGGGAACCAGGAACTCGGCGGGGCGGTCTCCGGTGGCGGACTGAGCGTCACGGTGGAGTTTTCCAGCACGCTGCAGCCTTTCACCCCGGGCACCTCGCCGGCCGACTACGTGCGGGTGCGGGCCCTGAACTTCCGCCTGCCCGCCTGGCTGATCCCGGTCGTCAGCAACGTCAACAAGACGGTGGGCGCCACCGCCGTGGCGGGTCCAAGCCCGACAATTCTCGAGGCCTGCAATATCGTGCCGCTGGTGGTCTGCGGCACGCCCCCGGCGCAGGGCGGCTCGGCACCCTACTGGGGCTTCCAGCCCGGCCAGCCGCAGGTGCTGAAGTCAGCGGCCGGCCAGCAGTCCCCCATTGGGCCCGGCAACTTCCAGTTGCTGCGCCTCGGCGGCTCGGGCGGGGCCGTGGTTCGCGAAAACCTCGCCGGCGGCTACAACGGCTGCTTCACCGGCGGCACGCTGCCGACCCAACCGGGAAACAACGTGGGCCCGGTGACCCAGGGCATCAACACCCGGCTCAACATCTACAGCGGGCCCATGAACGGGACCCAGGCCACGTACCCGCCCGACGTCGTGACGCGCCAGACGACGCCGCGCCTCGACTACGACGACACGACCGGTCAGATCACGCAGGGCGGGCAGGTGATCACCCAGTCATCGCAGCTGACCTTCAATCACAGCGACTACGAGAATCGCGTCGAGAGCGGCAACTTCGACGTGCAACCGCGCCCGACCGGAACGGGCGCATACGAGCGCCGCATCATGCCGGTGCCGATTGCCGACTGCACGGGCATCAACAACGGGCAGACCGATCTGCCGATTCTCGGCGTCGGCTGCTATTTCCTGCTGCAGGAAGCCGTTCAGCAGGGCGTCAAGAGCAATCTGTTTGGTGAATTCGTAGCGGACTGCCCGGCCGGCGGGGCGCCGGGGCCGGACCCGATCAACCTTCCCGGACCCCACATCATTCAGCTCTATCGGGACTTCGCGAGCGGCGATTCCTGAGCGCGAACCCGCAGTCATGCACAAGAATCTCAACAGGTCAGCACAGCGCGGAGTAGCGGTGGTCGAATTTACGATTGCACTGCCCCTGCTGATATTCCTGTTTCTGGCCGTCACCGAATTCGGGCGGGCCTTCCTCCACTACAACGCCCTGACCCGTGCCGTCCGGGACAGTGCCCGGATGGTCTCCACCCGGGCGCTGGCGGGCCAGTCCGGGACCATCCTCCTGGACGCCACCGTGGTGACGTCGGCGCGCAACCTCGTGGTCTTCGGGAATCCGCAGGGCACCGGTCCCGCACTGCTGCCGGGCCTGGTGCCCGGCAATGTCACGGTGCGGGATGCCGGCAGCAACAACATCGCCGTGGCGGTCACCTACAACTACCAGCCGATGATCGGCACCGCGCTGCCGAACCTGGTGGGCACCGGATCGGTCGCCACCACGTTCAGGCTGACCTCAGAGGTGATCATGAGGGCCATCTCGTGAATCGCCGCCAGCAAGCCGGCACTGCCGCGGTCGAGTTCGCGATCATCGGGGTCGTGGCCATGGTGGTGATTATGGCGCTGATCGAGTTCGGCCGGATGGTGTTCGTGATAAACGCACTCAGCGAGGCCACGCGACGCGGCGCCCGCATGGCGGTGGTTTGCCCGCTCAATGACCCGGCCATTGCCCAGGTCACCCTATTCAACGCGCCCGGCGGTGGCGGCAACAGCCCGATCATCAGCGGACTTACGCCGGGCAATGTCGTGGTCGAGTATCTCGACCAGAACGGCGGCGTGATGGGAAATCCGGGTGGGGCTTTCACGCAGATTGGCTACGTGCGCGTGCGGATAAACAATTTCCAGCACAGCCTGCTGGTTCCGCTGGCCATTTCGACATTCACGTTGCCCGGGTAC
>CAZPNN010000245.1:0-23521 GCA_964587605.1 uncultured Chromatiaceae bacterium | reverse complement strand
CATGAGCACCCACGAAAAGAAGACTTTCTTCGCGACCTACGACTGGGCCAGGAACTGGCAGGATCTGCCGTGGGCCCACGACGAGCCCACGTTGTTTCTCGCCGAGATCTGTCAGCGGCGCAAGCCCGGGCGCGTGCTCGACATTGGTTGTGGCGCCGGCACGGACTCGGTGTACCTGGCGAAGCGGGGCTGGGATGTCACCGCACTCGACTTCATGCCCAAGGCTCTGGAATTTACAGAGAGCCGGGCGAAGGAAGCAGGCGTCTCCGTCCGGCCAGTGGAAGCCGATATCACTGAATGGGTGGTGCCAGAGCCTTTCGACCTGGTCCTCGATCACGGCCTGCTGCACAACATGGACCCGGTGCGTTATCCCGCCTACCGGGAGCGCGTGCTTCAGGCTATCGCCGACGACGGCGACTTCGTGCTGCTCCACTGGCACCCGCGCTACCCCGGTCAGCCGAGCGGGCGAATGGGCCCGCTGCGGGTGAGTCGCGAGGACATCCTCCGGTTTTTTGCGCCGGACTTGCAGGAGCGCTTCTACGCCCTCGAGGAATTTGAGGATCTGCCCGATCTCGTCGGCGGGGGCATGTCCCAGGCCTACTACTGGCTGCGGCGGAACCGGGCGCATTCGCACCCCCGGGAATTGATTGATCAGGTGCAGGCGACGTTCCGGCGCCACAAGGTCGACGTGGATGCTGCACTGGCTGCGGCGGGTAATGCGCCGCTGAAGGCCAGGGTGGCGGCCACCGACCTGCTGGCCCGGCTGGTGGGCCCCGGACGCCTCGGCCTTGCTCACACGGCAGTCAGTCCCGGACAGGCCGACGCCCTCCTTAAGGCCTGGTCGGGGCGAGCCGGCCAGGATCCGCAACAGGTGGCGAACCTCTTTACGCTTTTCACGTCCAGCGAGTACGGCGATATCTGCGGGGCTGTACCAAAGTGCAGCCAGTGCGACGTGCAGATCTGCAAGCGGTTGCGTTACCGGTAGGCGCGGTCGATTGCCACAGCGCACGCCCGCGGTCAGCCCGGAAAGGGCTAATATTGGCAGCGAAACGGCGTATTGAATTTTTCGGAGAACGACCATGTTCATCAATTTCTGGTACCCGATTGGCCTGTCGTCGGAAATCGCGGGTGATAAGCCCTTCCGTGCGCAGCTCTTTGGCTTGCCCTTCGTGGCGTTCAGGAACTCGGCGGGCGCTGCTTGCGTGGTCTCGGACACCTGCGTGCACCGGGGCGGGGCCCTGCACAAGGGCTCGGTCAAGAATGGCAATGTTGCGTGCCCCTATCATGGCTGGGAATACGGCGGTGACGGACGCTGCAACAAGATCCCCTCACTCGGCGACGATGCGAAGATTCCGCCGCGCGCCAAAATCGACGCCTATCCGGTGCAGGAGCGCTACGGCATCGTCTTTGCGTTTCTCGGCGATTTGCCCGAGGCCGAGCGCCCGCCGCTGTACGACGTGCCCGAGTTCGGCCAGCCGGAGTGGAAGTCCCAGACCTACGTGATCAATCTCGCGGCCTACTACCAGCGGTCCATGGAAAATGGCATGGACCCCATCCACAACGAATTTGTTCACCCGCTGCAGGGTGCGCCGACGATGTCGCTGGAACTGCGGCGGAACCCGACGCCAATGGAAGACATTCCCTGGGGCAGCAAGTTCTACCTGCCCTTTGCCGACAAGGCGGAAGATACCGAGATGAACAAGCACCGGACCGGCGCCCGGACTGGCGCTGCCGGATCCTGGTATTCGGGTCCGAACCAGCTGGTGACGTGGATCGATCTAACGGCCACTAATTCCTTCCACCAGTACCTTTTCGAGCAGCCCGTCGACGAATCACACACGCGGATCTTCTTTCTGAATATGCGCAACTGGCTGATGGAAGAGAAGCACGATAAACGGGTGGAGGACCTGACCTTGCGCATCGTCCATGAGGACATCGGCATTCTCGAGAACCTCAACCCCATCAGGACGCCCGAGACCAACAACAAGGAGATCCTGCTGCCGAACGACCACGCCGTGTTCCGTTATCGCGAGCACCTGAAGGAATGGGAAGGCCGTGGCTGGCGCATTGACATGAAGGCGCTGCGTGGCAAGCAGGGCGACGTGGCCTTCGCCGTGCCGTGCCCGGGACGCCGGGAGTCCGGCAACTGGGTGCTGGATACGGTGCCGCTGGTGCCGGCGAGCGCCATGCGGGCGGCTGGGGCGTCGGCAGTCCGCTCGGCCTGATCAGTCGGCCAGATCAGTCGGCCAGATCAGCCGGCTAGTCATCGGTTGCGAAGGCAAAAAATGCTCGATGCGGGGCACTGATTGTCCGCGAAGTGCCGGATTTGCCTGCCAGAAAAGGCCTTACCAGCGCAAGCAGTAGCTGCGCACCTTGAAATAAAGGCTTGCAGCGAGCTTCGGCGCCATCTATGTTTCTGCGCCGGAACCAGTAATTTTGCTGTTTGCCGCGGACAATTTCTTAACCTGAGGGAGTAACACACGCATGGCCAAGAACGGCGCCCCAACCAAGTCAGACATTCTCAACCACATTGCCAAGGAAACCGGACTCTCCCGGAAAGACGCCGGCGCGGTGCTGGATGCCATCGGCGGCATCATCCGCAAGAGCCTTCGCGGTGGTGGCCTGTTCACCCTGCCGGGCCTGATGAAGCTCAAGGTCGTCAAGAAGCCTGCCACCAAGGAGCGGGTAGGTACCAATCCCTTTACCGGCGAAAAGATGACTTTCAAGGCCAAGCCGGCCTCCAAGAAGGTCCGTGTGCTGCCGCTGAAGGCTCTGAAGGCCATGGTCAACTAAGGGCCAGGTGAAGCGATCAACATCGGGCCCGGAGCGGCTTAAGGCTGCTCCGGGCCTTCTTTTTTGCCCACTCAGGCGAGAGTGTGAAAGACTTTCTGCACGTCCTCGTCCTGCTCCAGCTTGTCGATGAGCTCAAGTGCCTCCCTGGCCTGGTCTTCGGGCAGTTCCGTCGGTGTCGTGCAGATGTATTCCTGCTCGGCGGACAGCGGGGTGATACCGCGGTCTTCCAGGCCCTTCTGCAGCTGGCCAAAGTCGGCAAAGTTGCAGCGGGCCACGAGCTGGGGCTCGTCTTTTTCACCCGTGCTTTCGCCCATCTCGTCAAGCCCGTGGTCGATCAGGTACAGCTCCAGGTCGTCCTGATCGATCCCCGCGGGATCCAGCCGGAAGACACCCATGCGCCGGAACATGAAACTGACGCTGCCAGCCGTGCCAAAATTGCCACCGTTCTTGTTGAAGACATTGCGCACGTTGCCGACCGTCCGGGTGGGATTGTCGGTGGCTGTCTGTACGAGCACCGCAACTCCGTGGGGTGCGTAGCCCTCGTAGATCACTTCCTCGTAGTTCGCCACGTCTTTGCCCGAGGCGCGTTTGATGGCAGCCTCGACCTTGTCCTTGGGCATATTGACGGAACGGGCGTTCTGGATGACCCGGCGCAGGGTCGGGTTGTGGTCCGGATCCGGTCCTGCGGCTTTCACGGCAATGGTGATGTCCTTGCCGATTCGCGTGAACTGCTTCGCCATGCGGTTCCAGCGGGCGAACATCACATGTTTTCTGGTTTCGAAGATGCGTCCCATGGCTTAGATTGTCTCAGATGTTGAGCTATCAGCACGACTACCACGCCGGTAACCACGCCGATGTACTGAAACATTCGGTGCTGGCACTGGTCATCCGGGCCCTGCAGCGGAAGGACACGCCGCTGCGGGTGCTGGATACGCACGCCGGTTCCGGGGTGTACGACCTGCGGAGCCACGAGGCCCGGAAGCATGCCGAATTTGACGGGGGCATCGGGCGGCTGCTCGCGGCGCCGAATCCGCCACTCGAGGCGCACGATTATCTCGCGGTGGTCCGCGCTATGAACGGCGCCTTGAACGGGGCAACCGCCGGCCGTGGCACGGACCTGCACCTGTATCCCGGATCGCCGCAGGTGGCCCGCCACCTCTTGCGGGCGGAGGATCACCTGGAATTGCTCGAGCTGCACCCGGGCGCGCTCGCCCACTTGCACCGGAACTTTGGCCGCGACCATCGCGTTCACATCCATGCCAGGGATGCCTTCGAGGGCCTGCCGGCCCTGGTACCTCCTGCGGAGCGACGCGGTGTCGTACTGGTGGATTCGGCCTACGAGGTGAAGGAGGATTTCACCGGCATCGTGGAGTTGCTGAAAACCTGCCACCGGCGCTGGGCCGGTGGCGTTTACCTGATCTGGTATCCGCTGATCCGGCACCCGCTGGCCGAGCGCTTCACGGCCAAAGTCCGGGCCGCCGGCATCCCGAAGATCCTGCAGGTCGAACTCCAGGTGGAAACCGAGGGCTTTATTGGCATGCGCGGCTCGGGGCTGTGCATCGTCAACCCGCCGTATGGTCTGGACCAGCAACTGAACGCTTTATTGCCGTGGTTGTGGCAAATCCTGAAAAACGACGAGCGCAGCGCCTGGCGAGTGGAGTGGCTGACGGCGCCCTGACGGCGCCCTGATGGGCGCCTTTTGCCCTGCTCCGCGCGCTTACGCTGCCTTGCGCGCGGCCAGCCATTTATCAAGATCGTCTGCACCACCGATGTGCGCGCCGTTCACGAAGATCTGTGGCACTGACGTACCGCCGGCGACGGCCCGCAGCGTGCTGTCGGAAAACTCCCTGTTCAGCGTCAACTCCTCGTAGACGATGCCGGCTTCGGCCAGCCGGGCCTTCGCGCGCGAACAGTGCGGGCAGCCCTTGCGGGTAAATACCGTGACATCCAGCGGCTTGGGCGCCCGCGGGGCGAGATAGTTCAGCAGGGTATCGGCGTCCGATACCTTGAACGGATCGCCGGGTTCCTCGGGTTCGATGAACATCTTTTCGATCACGCCATCGCGAACCAGCATCGAGTAGCGCCACGAACGGCGGCCGAAGCCAATGTCCTCCTTGCCGACCAGCATGCCCATGCCGTTGGTGAACTCGCCGTTGCCGTCAGGCAGGAAAGTAACGTTCAACGCCCGCTGGTCTTCCTGCCACTCGTTCATGACGAAGGCGTCGTTGACCGAAATGCAGACGATCTCGTCCACGCCCTGCGCCCTGAACGCCGGCGCGAACTGGTTGTACCTGGGCACATGGGTTGAAGAGCACGTGGGCGTGAAAGCGCCGGGCAGCGAAAACACCACCACCGTACGCCCTGCAAAAAGATCCTTGCTGGACCGGTTCACCCATTCGTGGCCCTGTCGGGTCCTGAACGTGACGTCCGGAACTCGTTGGCCTTCGCGATTCTTCAACATGCTGATTTCCTTGGTTCGAGGGATTGCGCGACTCTACCCGTACGCCTGATAATTCGAAAACGGATTGTTGTTATCGGAATGATATATGAAAGCGAATACTCACCTGCCAACGACGCGGCAGCTGCAGTACTTTGCGGCCCTTGCCGTGCATCAGCATTTCGGCAAGGCGGCAACTGCCTGTTTCGTGTCCCAGTCAGCCTTCAGCGTCGCGATCCGGGAGTTCGAGAAACTGCTCGGGGTTCGCCTTGTTGATCGCACCAACAGGCGGGTCACGATCACCGCGCTCGGCCAGGAGGTGGCGACGCAGGCGCGCCTGTGTCTGCGCGACCTGGAAGCACTTGCGGTACTCGCGCGCACGGAGCACTCACCGCTGGCCGGACCTCTGCGACTCGGCGTAATTCCAACTATCGCGCCGTTCTTACTCCCCCGGGTGCTGCCTCGCCTGCGCAAGGCGTTGCCAAAGTTGCGGCTGTTCCTGCACGAAGGCACCACGATGGAGTTGCATCGCAAGCTGCTCGAAGGCGAACTTGACCTGCTGCTCCTGGCGCTGCCGTTCGACCTGGACAATGTCGAAGTACAACCCTTGTTCCGGGACGCCTTCCGGCTGGCCTGCAGGCGCGGCACCCGGCTGGTCGATCCGGCGAACTACAGCTACAAGCGGCTCGATCGGGACGCGGTGTTGTTGCTCAATGACGGACATTGCCTGCGCGACCACGCCATTTCGGCGTGCCGGCTAAAGAGCACCGAGAAGGTCAGTCCCTTTGCGGCTTCCAGCCTGCTGACGCTGATCGAAATGGTTGATGCAGACCTCGGCATTACCTTTCTGCCGGAGATGGCGCAGGGTTCCGCGCTGCTGGCCGCAACCCGGGTGGAAACCCATGCCCTGCCGGAGCGGAGCTATCGTGAAATCGGGTTGGCCTGGCGGCAGGGTTCGACACGCGGTGCTGAGTTTCGACAGTTTGGCGAACTGCTCCGCGAGCTTGCCGGAAAGACGTAGCCCGAACGCGCACAAAAGTGGCTCCGTCCGGGTTGGCGTCGGCACACTTCCGGTCAAGGCTGGCCCCTCGCAGTTGAAGTGTTTTACACGTATTTCTGCAGACTCGTGAATTTTGCATAATGCACCGCCTTGCCGAAAATTTGGAGATTCACTCTCCGGATTGTGATTTACTCGCCGTCTAACAAATAAGTGGCGAAGCCGTCGATGACGGAAGACGGAAAGCCACCGGTCTTCGGGTCCAAACCCATGACAGCGAGGTTGCCAATGCAGCGACCTGAGTATTGCTTACGGAAGATCCTTCCCCGGTTCCTTATGGCCTGCGCCGCGGCCGTGATGCTGGGCTGCGGGGGTGGAGGGGGTGGAGGTGCGAACCCCTCGAACCAGCTGCCGCAGATCTCGGGCATCCCCTCCGGTAGCGTCTGGGCTGGCCGGCCTTATGCTTTCCAGCCGTCGGCCTCCGACCAGAACGGGGATGACCTGCTGTTCTCCATTGCAAATTCGCCCGCTTGGGCCACGTTCGATGCGGTAACCGGCCGGCTCGCAGGCACGCCAACTGTCGCAGACGTTGGCACTTATTTCGGCATCCTCATCCGGGTCAGCGACGGGATATCCAGCACGGCGCTGACATCGTTCTCCATAGCCGTTATCCAGGTCCCCACTGGTGTCGCGACGGTTTCCTGGGTACCCCCAACCGAAAACATCGACGGCACAGCGCTGACAACTCTTGCCGGATTCCTTATCTACTACGGGAAAAATGCCGCGGACCTGGCTGAACATGTAACCGTCAGCAATCCCGGCCTGACCAGTTATGTGCTGGAAAATCTTGAGGACGGCACCTGGTACTTCAGGCTGCGGGCCTATACGAGCGATGGCGCTGTGAGCGACCTGTCGAATATTGCCAGCAAGACCATCTAGAAGACGTGGCACGGTCGGCCAGTGATCAATCGGCCCTGGAGAGCGTCAGCGGGCTCGCCAAGCGCAGGCGGAACGCCCGCACGAAATCAGTACGGTCACGGCGCCGGTTGCCTTCATTCAGTGCAGGCGGCAGCGACCACGCCGCGCTACCAGTGAGGGTTTGTGGCGGCGGCGCCTGGCACGACTCGTGCAGCGAAGACCGTGACTTCGGACTCTGACGAGGTGTGAGATGGAACTCGCGATACGCACTAAAGCCGGTACGGACCCTTGGACCGCCGTTGTCCCCTGGGCCCGGGCCTGGCACCGGCTGACCTCGGTTCGGCGGCAACTGCCACGAGCGGAGAGAATTTCGTGGACCTCGTTCCCGATGGACGGAGCCCTGGACCAGACAACGCAGAACGCGTGGGCTGCCGCCCTGTCGGCACTGTCTGCGGCTCGCGAGCAACGCGCTGATGCTAGTGACCTGGATGCCTGGCCGGGGGTGATGGCCCAGCACGCCGTCCACCTTGCCGTTTTGCGAGTGCGGTTGCTCGCGAAGCAGGTGGAACTCGTTGAAGGGCATCTCGCTGGAGACGGAATGCCCCGCTAGACGGCTTGACGCTGAAGTTTGCGGTCGGGGTTCCCGCATGCTGCGTCGCTTCGACCCCGCCGCGTCCCCGGGATTGTGAGAGCGGGTTCACGCCACATGAATTGACACCTGTTCTGTAATTGACACGGCGTCAACGCGGCCGCTAATCTGCCGGGCATGGACCCGATCGCCGCCCGCCGCCTCGAGGAAAAGGAACGCCGCCGCAACGACATACTCGATGCGGCCGAGCAGGTAGCCGGCAACAGCGGCCTCGAAAGCCTCACGATGGAGCAGGTGGCGCGCGAAGCGCGACTCTCGCGCGGATTGCTCTATGTCTACTTCAAGGACCGCGACGACCTTCAGGCCGGGATTTGTGAGCGCGCCCTCATTGGCTTGCATTCGAGGTTCAAGTCGGTGGTGGACGAGTCGCAGAGCGGTCTCGATCGTGTGCTCGCGATGGGGCGCGCCTACGTGGAGTTTGCCGCCAGCTCGCCGCTTCAGTTTGAGCTCCTGGCGCGATTCGAAGCCACCGAGGTGTCCACGACGGACGCCGACAGTAATCACTTTGCCTGCCTGGCGGCGGGGGCGCAGGTGCATGCGCTGCTGACAAACGCGCTCGAGGTCGGCATGAGTGACGGTTCAGTCGCCCCGTCGGCAGGCGCTCCAAATACAGTGGCGCTCGCGCTCTGGGCCATGACCCATGGCACCATCCAGGTGGCCAGCATGAAGCGCGCTGTGCTGACCCAGCACGATGTGACACCCGCGGCGCTGGTCGAGCAGACACTACGGATGGCGGCGATCTCGCTCCGGCGGGGTGAGTGATGCGCGCGCTGGCCGCCACTGTCCTGATTCTCGCGGGTCTGCCCGTTGCCGCGCAAACGGCGGAATCAGGCCAGCCGTTGCGCGCCATTGTTGATGGTTACGTGCAGGAAGCACTGGCATCGAATCTGGCCTTGCGCAGCCAGCAATTCGATGTAGAGCGCCAGCTGGCACTGCTGGCCGAGGCCCGCAGCCGCTTTCTGCCGAAACTTGAACTGGAAGCCCGTTACACGCGGGCCGATGGCGGGCGGGAAATCGACCTGCCGATTGCTGAACTGATCAACCCGGCCTACCAGACGCTCAACGAGCTGCTGTTGGCCAATGGCGAACCGGCCCGGTTCGACGACATCGCGGATAGCTCGTTTCAATTCCTCCGGGAACGCGAGCAGGACACCCGGCTCAGTTTGCGGCAGCCAGTTTACGCGCCGGCTATTCCGGCAGCCTTCCGGGCCCAGCGGGAAGTGCTGGATAGCACGCAGTACGCACGCCAGGCGCTTGCGCGGAGGCTCGAGCGGGATGTCACCGTCGGTTACCTGGACTGGTTGCGGGCCCGGAGCAGCGTCGAAATCGTCGCGTCCAGCCTCGCGCTGCTGCAGGAGAACCTGCGCGTCAATGATTCGCTTTACGAGAACGGCCGTGTCACGCGGGACCAGGTGCTGCGCGCACGGGCCGAGCTACTCGAGGTCCAGCAGCAGCGCCGCGAAATCGAGAATCTGGCCGCGCGCAACGGACAGCTCGTGAATTTCCTGCTGAACCGGAACCTGGATGCGCCGCTGGAAGTGGCCTCGACAGGGTGGCGTGATTCTGCGGTCATCGTCGGCGTGGCGGCGGAACCCCCTTTGCTCCACGAGGACGTGGAATTGCGCAGCAGCTCATTGGACCGGCGCCCCGAGTTGCGCGAGCTGGAGGCCCTGGAGCGGGCAGCGGGTTTCCAGGTGGACCAGCAACGGGCAGCGCGCCAGCCGCTGGTATCGATCGGTCTCGATGGCGGAATCCAGGGCGAAGACTACGGTTTCGGGACAGGCTACAACTACGGCACGGCGTCCGTGCAGTTCACCGTGCCTCTGTTCGACGGCGGCGCCATCCGCTCTCGCGTTGACGCTGCCCGCGCCGTGGCCCGGCAGACAGCCGTGCGCCGCGAGGAGACCGCCCGGCAGATCGAACTTGAAGTGCAGCAGGCCCTGGATCGGCTGCGAACCGCAACGGATTCACTCACTACCGCCGAGGCGAGGGCCGAAGCTGCCAGCGCCGGGTTCAGGATTGCCAGCAGCAAGCGGGATCTCGGGGCCATCAATCAGGTTGAATTCCTGGACGCCCGGAATGCGCTGACCGGTGCCCAACTCAATCTGAATCTAACACGCTTCGAACTATTGTCCCGGCAGGCTGAACTGGCCTATGCGACTGCCGTTAATCCCCTGCCGCTACCCTCTGGAGTGCTGGTCCCATGACGGTTGCAACTGTTCACCGGCGACAGCGGCTGTTGCTGCTTTTCATGGCGCTGTTCCTTGTTTCGGGCTGCAAGCCAGGCGAACAGGCACCTGTGCGGGCAGTCACGCGGGTGGGCACGGGTATCGTCACCATCGGCCCGGCCCAGCCGCCCGTGCTGACGAGTGGCGTGATCACGACCCGCGACGAACTCAAGCTGTCGTTCAAGGTGGCGGGCATCGTGCGCAAAATCGCCGTGCAGGAGGGCGAGGTGGTCAGGGCCGGGCAGCAGCTTGCCGCCCTGGAACTCGCCGAGGTGGACGCCCAGACGGAACAGGCCCGGCAGCTGGCCGAGAAGGCCGAGCGCGATCTGGTCCGTGGCGAGAAATTGCGCGCCGACGAAGTGATCAGCGAGGAGGTGCTGGAGTCGCTGGGCACACAGGCAGCCGTCGCCAGGGCTGCGCTCCGGGCCGCGAACTTCAATCGCGACTTTTCCACCATAGAGGCCCGCAACGAAGGCGTCGTATTACGGAAACTCGTTGAGGAACGCGAGTTCGTGCAACCCGGGCAGGCGATCCTCATCGTGGGCCCCCGCGCCGGCGGCTTCATCGTGCGAGCCGGACTTGCGGACCGCGACATCGTGCGGCTGCGGCTTTCCGACCCGGCCACCGTGAGTGTCGACGCCTTTCCCGACCAGTCGTTTAAGGGACGTATCACGGTTCTGCCAGCAGCCGCCGATCCGTCCAGCGGGCTCTTTGACATCGAAGTGGAGCTGGCTCCGGCGCCAGTCAGACTGGTCAGTGGCCTCGTGGCGCGGCTGCGGATCGAGCCGGCACTCGCAAGCGAATCAACGCTCGCGTATGCACCGATAGCCGCCGTCATCGAAGCCGACGGGGATCAGGCGGCGGTTTTTGTGGTTCAGGATGGCGTAGCCCGCCGGCGTACGGTCCGTGTTGCCTTCATCGCGCCATCTGCTGTGGCCGTCGCCGAGGGCCTGAAGGCCGGCGATATCGTCGTGACGGACGGCGCGCTGTACCTGGAGGACGGCGAGTCGATCCAGGTGGTTGCGCCGGCTGCCGCTGCCGCCCGATGAGTCCGCTTGAGTACCCGATCCGGCGCTTCCAGCCCACGCTGGTTGCCTTCATGTGCCTGGTAGCCCTGGGTATTTATGCGTTCGTGAGCGTGCCTCGCGAGGAGGACCCCTATTTCAAGATCCCGGCATTCATCATTTCCGTAATCCTCCCCGGGGCTGATCCCATTGATATCGAACGCCTGGTCGCCAAACCGCTGGAAGACAGGCTTGCCGAACTGGATGACGTCAAGGATATCGAAAGTTCTGTGGTGGACGGCCTTGCCGTGGTGGTGATCGAGTTCGAAGCCTTCACCGATGCCGAGAAGAAATATGACGAGGTGCAGCGCGAGATCAACGCGCTGCGCCCGAGCCTGCCCAGGGAAATAGTCCGGCTTGAAATCCGGAAGTTCAGTCCTGCCCTGGTCAACACCGTGCAGTTTGCCCTGGTCTCGGCGACTGCCACCTACCGGGAGCTGGAAGATCTCGCCCGCAATCTGAAGGACAAGCTGAAGACGGTGGACGGCGTGCGCACGGCTGAAAGCTGGGCGTTCCCTTCGCGGGAGTTGCGTATCGAGGTTGATCTGCGCCGGATGGCGGAGCTAAACCTGACTCCGGGTGTGCTGGTGGATGCCCTGCAAAGCGAAAACAGCAACCTGCCTGCGGGAGTTCTCGATCTCGGCCCCCGCAGCTTCACGCTGAAGACGTCCGGCAGCTATGAATCGCTGGACCAGGTGCGGGATACCGTTGTCGCCGCCCGCAATGGCACCATCACCCGCGTTCGCGACATTGCCAGGGTGTTCTGGGCAGACCAGCCCTGGAACTATGTCGGCAGGTTTAATGGCGAACGTGCGGTATTCGTTACGGCGAACCAGAAGGACGGTTTCAACATCCTCAAGGTCCGGGACGGCATCGCGACGGCGGTTTCGGAATTCGAAGAGCAGGTTCCGGGCCGCATCAAGCTTCACTGGGGGTTCGATCAGTCGCGCAATGTCGCCAACCGGCTGAATCGCCTGTCGCTGGACCTGGTAATTGCGATTGGCCTGGTCAGCATCACCCTCCTGCCCCTGGGCATTCGAGCAGCGGGAATTGTGATGGTTACGATCCCGCTGGCCCTGTCCTTCGGCCTGGCGAGCATTTTCTTCCTCGGTTTTTCTCTTAATCAGCTGACCATCGCCGGGTTTGTGCTGGCGCTGGGATTGCTCGTTGATGACTCGATCGTGGTTGTGGAAAATATCAGCCGGCATTTACGGATGGGCCTCGGCCGGGCCGAAGCCGCACTGAAAGGGACGCAACAGATCGTTCATGCCGTCCTCGGCTGCACGGCGACACTGTTGTTTGCCTTCCTGCCGCTCACCGTGTTGCCCGCAACGGCGGGCAAATTCATCCGGGTGCTGCCGTTAACGGTAATTTCGACCATTCTCGGGTCCCTTCTCATTGCGCTGTTCATCATCCCGTTCATCGCCAGCCGGGTTCTGCCGACTTCCGGGGGTTCCGAAGGCAATCGCGTGCTGCAGCGGATGATGGGCCTGATTGAACGCTGGTACCGCCCGGCCCTTGAGTACTGTCTGGCCCGTCCGCGCAGTACTGCAGTCGTCGCCATCGGTGGCTCGCTGCTTGTAACGCTGCTGCTGGTCCCGGTAGTCGGTTTCAGCGTGTTCCCGAAGTCAAATGCGCCGATGTTTCTCGTGAAGATCGAAACACCTACCGGGTCGAGCATGGCCGCGACCGATGCCGCACTCCGGTTTGCCGAAGAAAAGGTTGCGGCGATGCGTGAGGTGAAGAGCTATTTCTCAAATCTTGGCCATGGCAATCCGAAGATCTACTACAACCACCTTCCGCGAGAGGACGCGACCAACTACGCGGAGATGTTCGTGCAGCTCAGGGAGTACAGCACGCGCGGTACCCCCCGAAAACTGGAAGTTCTTCGTCAGCAGCTCAACGAGTACCCGAACGCCCGGATCTCGGTTGATGAGTTCGTCAATGGCCCGCCAATCACGGCGCCCATAGCAGTGCGGATTGTTGGTCCCGATCTCGATGTCCTGGAAAAAATGTCTCGTCAGATCGAGGTTCTGATGCGGAATGTTCCGGGCACGCGGGATGTGGACAATCCGCTGCGCGTCTCCCGGACCAACCTTCGCCTTACGGTCGACACGCAAAAGGCGAGCCAGTTGGGTGTGCCGACCGTGGCCTTCGACCGGGCCGTCAGGCTGTCAGTCGCCGGCATTGAGGTGGGGAAGTACAAGGAAGTGGATGGCGAGCAATACGCGATCGTGATGCGCACGCCGGTCGGCACCCGGCCAGATCTGTCTGCGCTGGCAGAAATTCGGGTTCCCAGCCTTCGTGGCAGCTCATTGCCACTCTCGCAGCTTGCCACGCTCGAGTTCGAGACGGCCCCCACGCGAATCCAGCGTTACAACCGCGAACGGTCGGTCACTATTGATGCTGATGTCATGGGAGGCGTGAATACGGCGAAGGTCACCGCCGACATCGTGCGCGAACTCGACCGCTTCCCATGGCCGCGCGGCTACCACTTTGTGCTCGGTGGCGAGGCGGAGTCCGGAACAGAGTCTTTCAGTGGCATTGGTACGGCGGCCATTGTGGCGCTGTTCGGCATCTTCGCCGTGCTGGTGATTGAATTTGGGAGCTTCAAGTCGACTCTCATCGTGTTGACAGTGGTCCCGATCGGCCTAGTTGGCGGGTTCCTGGCGCTTCTTGCCACTGGCAATAGCGTCTCATTTACTGCGAGCATCGGCCTGATTGCGCTCATTGGCATTGAAATCAAGAATTCGATCCTGCTGGTCGACTTCACGAACCAGCTTCGCGCGCACGGTGTCGGCCTCGATGAGGCGATTGAGCGCGCTGGCGAGACGCGCTTCGTCCCGATCCTGCTGACGTCAGCCACTGCCATTGGTGGCCTGCTGCCGCTCGCGCTACAGAACGTCGGCCTCTACAGCCCGATGGCCTGGGTGATTATTGGCGGCCTGCTGACCAGCACCTTCCTCGCACGCCTCGTGACGCCGGTCATGTACAAGCTGTTCACGCCGGATGTCGAGCTCGTGGCGGCGCCATTTACCTGAGCGCAATTCGCTAATCGTGACGGCCCTCACGCCACGTGACCCGCATTTGGCGCGACGATCGGTCCGTCATGGGCGAATCGAAGCGACCAGATTCCGGCGCCGAGCGTCACGGCGACACAGTGCGCCTGCGCCACGGTCTGCATTTCAATGACTGCGAGGCCATGGGCCTGCATTCGACGATCTACGTCGACTACCTGTGCCGCGACATCGAGCCCTACCTTCTCGCAGTGCTTCGCGAACTTGAGACCCGCGCGTCAATGGTTCTGGCTGGAGAACCGCGGCGGCGGGTACTTGAGCTGCTCTATAACCGCCAGGACAATGAGCCAGACCAGCTCGTCATATTCTTTATTCAATGCAGCGACGCCGAGTCGCCCTTGCAGCTCGGATTCGGGCACGTTGGTTCTGGTCATATGGGCGTCGTCGATCCGGAACTCTGGGAGCACCACCTGGGGGAATTTCGGGAGAATATCTGGACGACGGTGGTCAGCGAGAGTCGCAACAAATCGCGCCGGCGCCTCGGCGGATAGCGATCCACGGGACTACAAGTTCGCGAGCTCCTCGCGCACGTCTGTGCTGTCCGGCGCCAGAGACAGCGCCTTCTCCCACGCCTCCCTCGCCAGGTCCTTCCTGTCAGTCGACCGGTACACGCGGCCGATGTACAGCCAGGCCTCGGCCTCACCAAAGGCCGGTCCGGCCACATCCGACGGGCGGGACGCGACTAGCAGCTGCTCAGCCCGCTTCAGCTTGGCGAGAGCGCGTTCCTTGTTGCCACCGAAGATGGCCGGCGTCATGAAGTCGCTGACACCATCCTGAAGGACCACCCAGGGATCGTCGGGTGCCAGCTCCAGGGCAGCAGCAATTTCCCGACCGGCGGCGATGCCACGGGTAGCGGAGCGAAGCACATAATAGTTGGCGCTTGAGCCAAGGCAGGAGGCGTAAAGAGCGCGGGCCCGTGCATTGTCACTGCGGCGCTCCAGCAGTGATTCCAGCTCATCGATGCACTGTTCCAGATAGTTCCGGGCACTGGCCTTGTCATCCCCGGCGACGACGGACTGCCGCAGTCGAGCGTAGGCCGCGTAATAGCTCGCCAGGTCTTCCTGTCCCCCGGACTTGCCGGCCTGAATCAGGTCCGCGATTACGACCTCTATGGCCGCGTTGTCGCGCGCGTTGTAGCCCTGTTCGATTCGGGCCCTGAACTGCGTGATCGTTTCAGCGGCGTAACCGGACACACTGCCGAAAAAAATGGCTGCACTGACAGTCACCGCCAGTAGCCGGGTAGGGGCTGTGGTTGCCAGCATGAGCCTGCACAATTCCGACGGGACCTAGGCCGGCGACGGACGCGAGCGCAGTGCGCGCTTCAGTACGCGGGCCACGGCCTCGGCCAGCGGCGCATCCTCCGTGGACAGCCCGCGCACGGACAGGTAAACACGGCCCGTTATCGGAATCTCCGTCCATTGCTCAGGTGCCCCCGGCGGGCTGCGTCGGGCATTAAGGATGGGCCGGACTTCGAGTTCGCGCAGCAGATGGCCAAGGTCGCCGTCGACAGGCGCGGCTTCGCCGCCCGTGGCAGGATCTTGCTGCCGGAAATTTTCAGGATTCAGCGCCAACAGGCCCGGGTGGGTATCCTCGTGGTGGACCTGGGGCGCGGCCGGCGCCTCGGGCAGCTCGGTGCCAGAGCGCTTGCGGATCCCGGCATCCGCAAGACCGTAGCTGCGGCGGTCTCCCGACGGGCCGCGAACGCCCTGGGAAGCTGCATCGGCGATCTGGGGTGCGGCCGGCGCAGGAACCGGCCCAGGAACCGGCCAAGGTGCCGCAGGGGCTGCAACGGCCGGCGTCGGCGCGGCGTCTTCCGCAAACAACCCCTCCAGTTCGTCCACTGGCAGGTTGCGGTCGAGCAGGTCACGGATACCGGCGTTGTCGCGGGCGGTGAGTGCGCGGCCAATCTCCGCCAGGGTGGCCGTGAGCAGGCGGCCTTCGGCTTGCAGGGCCTTTACGCCCTTGATGAACAGCAACCGGGTCAGGCACTCCTCGGGGTACCGGGTATGCGGGCCCCGGCGCCCGACCTTGGGCACGAGGCCGGACTGAATGTAGTAGACGATCGTCCGCCGGTCGAAGCCGGTCGACTCGACCAGGTCGGACAGCGAGTAACTGCGGGCACTTGGCATACCCGCAGACTAGATGGCAGTATAGACAGTGTCAACTAGTGGCAAATTCGGGTGCACACAGCGGCTCCTCGTCGAGATAGTGGCTAACTTTGCCGGAAAAATCCACGATCCCCGTCGAATACACATCGATACTGCTATTATCAGGACACACTCATGTTCCCAATCAGTGACGAAAATCCGCACTTCCTGACCCCGTATGCGAACTATCTACTGATTGCCCTGAACATTGCCGCCTGGATATTCGTCCAGGGCCTCGGCATGGAACCCCGATTGGCTAACTCGGTGTGCGTCCTCGGTCTGGTGCCAGGCGAACTGCTGCAGACGCTCGCTGCCGGCACGAACTTTCAGATCGGGCCAAATTCCTACTGCGCACTGGGTGATGAACCGAACTGGCTGACGGCCGTAAGTCACATGTTCCTGCACGGTGGCTGGCTGCACATCATTGGCAACATGTGGTTCCTGTGGATCTTCGGCAATAACGTCGAGGATTCCATGGGGCATGTGCGGTTCGTGGCCTTCTACCTGCTCTGCGGCCTGGGCGCGGCCGCCGCGCAGATGATGGCCGACCCGGCTTCTGGCATTCCGATGGTCGGGGCGTCCGGCGCTATCGGCGGCGTCATGGGGGCGTACGTGTTCCTGTACCCGAAGGTGCGCGTGAAAATGCTCATTTTCCTGGGGTTCTTCGTCACCACCTTCACCGTCCCGGCGTTCTGGATGCTGGGCTACTGGTTTGTGGCCCAACTGCTTGGCGGCGTCGGTTCGATCGGCGCCCAGGGAGGCGTCGCGTTCTGGGCGCATGTTGGCGGATTCGTCGTGGGCGCCGCCCTGATTCCGCTTTTCCAGATCCCGGAACTGGTCCAGCGGCACCCGAATCGCGGCTGGCGCGGAGATACGGGCGGTTAGCGAGCGTTCAGCTGCCATGGCACTATGCTTGCCGGAATTCGGGAGCTCTTGTCATGGTATTCGGCCGCCAGTCGTCGATTCTTGCGCTGCTGTGCGGCGTCAGCCTGCTGGCTGTCAGCGTTGCTAGCGGCGCCGAGGTGGAAAGGGCAGCGAAACCGCAGTTGTCTGGCCGGAAGGCGCGCGTTGCCCAGGGTGGCACGGTCGATCTCGCTGCTTCTGCCTTGACGACGATCGAACTGGCCAGGTTGCGCCCCGACTTCGAGAAACTGAAGCCACGCGTACGCACTAACGCCGAGTAGAGCGAGGCCACCGCCCGGCTCTCCCGGTTCCAGGGATACGCATATGTCGATCGTTCGCCGGCTACTCCGGCTTGTCTTCATCGCCTGGCTGATCGCCGCGGCCGGCGTCGCCCAGGCGGCGAAGGTCACGCTGCTCAATGTCTCGTACGATCCGACCCGCGAGTTCTATCAGGAATACAACGCCGCGTTCGCCAGTTACTGGAAAGCGAAGACTGGCGACGACGTTGTTGTCAGGCAGTCCCACGGTGGTTCCGGCAAGCAGGCCCGGTCGGTAATCGATGGCTTGCCAGCGGATGTCGTCACGCTGGCGCTTGCCTACGACATCGATGCCATTGCCGCCCGCGCCAAGTCGCTGCCAGCGAACTGGCAGAGCCGCTTGCCCGACAACAGCGCGCCTTACACGTCGACCGTCGTCTTCCTGGTGCGCAAGGGCAATCCGAAAGGTATTCGCGACTGGAGCGATCTGGTGCGACCGGGCATCCAGGTGATCACTCCGAATCCGAAGACCTCCGGTGGCGCGCGGTGGAATTACCTGGCCGCGTGGGCGTGGGCCATGCGTCAGCCGGGCGCGACCGAGACGACCGCCAAGGCCTATCTGGCAAAGCTGTACAAGAACGTGCCGCTGCTCGATACAGGCGCCAGGGCGGCCAGCACGACCTTCGTTCTGCGCGAACTGGGCGACGTCCTTGTGAGCTGGGAGAGCGAGGCTTTTCTTGCGCGTGCAGCGCTGGGCGCCGGCAAGGTGGATATCGTGGTGCCCACAATCAGCATTCTGGCCGAGCCGCCGGTCACGGTGGTCGACAGGGTGGCGCTGCGTAAGGGCACCCGGGACGTGGCCGACGCCTACCTCAAGTACCTGTACACGCCGGTGGCGCAGGAGATCATTGCAAAGCACTACTTCCGGCCGCGAAATCCGGTCGTGGCAGCCAGGTACGCCGGCCGCTTTCCCGCAGTCACGCTCGTCACCATCGCCGATCTCGGCGGCTGGGGTCCGGTGCATCGAACGCATTTTGCCGAGAACGCCATCTTTGACCAGATTTACCAGGCGAGGTAGGCGCGCCTTCAGGCGCGACCCGGATTGAGAGTCGCGCCTGAAGGCGCTCCTACGGTTGATGTCAGTCGACGATCAGACGGTAGCCGGCGTTGGGCACTGTCTGCAGGATCTCCGGCTCCGCCGGATCACGCTCGATCTTCTGCCGCACGCGATGTACGAGTTGCTTCAGCAACTGGCGGTCGCCCGCGCTGCGATGTCCCCAGACCTGGGCCAGCAGCCGGTCGGAACTAACCGTGTGGCCCGTATTCGCCAGCAGCAACTGAAGCAGACGAAGCTCCAGCTTCGTTAACCGGATAACTGGCCGGGCTCCGATCTGCAGCGTGTGCTCCTCCACGTCGAGGCGGAGCCGCCCCGCGCTGACCGGCGAGCTGACTTCCATTCCCGCCCGCCGCAGCAGGGCTTTAACCCGGGCCAGCAGGGTGCGTGGGCTAAATGGCTTGTTGAGGTAGTCGTCGGCACCAAGTTCGAGTGCACGCACCAGATCTTCCTCTTCGCCGCGCACCGTCAGCATCATCACGGGAACGCGTGATTTTCTCCGCACGGCCTCGCAGACTTCGAAGCCGGAAAGTCCCGGCATGTTGATGTCCAGGATGAGAAGATCCGGCGCTTCCGCCGCGAAGATCCGGAGAGCGTCGTGGCCGTCGGTGGCCTTCAGGGCCAGAAAGCCGGACTGGGCAAGACTGAAGGCGACGAGCTCGAGAAGGTCCCGATCGTCGTCGGCAACGAGAATTTTCATTCCGTCCCGGTCGCCGGCAGCAGGATGCTGAAGCGGGTTCGTCCCCCCGTAGTGCGACCAGCGCTCACCGTGCCGCCGTGACGCTCGATGATGGACTTTACGATCCACAAACCGAGACCAAGCCCCGTCGGCTCCGGTTCTTCGTCCTTGCCACGGTAGAAGCGATCAAATATGGAAGTGTCGGCGAGGTCAGGTGCACCAGTGCCCTCGTCCTCAACCCAGGCTTCCAGTTGCCCGCCATGCGGCCGCGCTCCAATGCGAATCGTGGAGCCCTCGGGCGCGAACTTGCTCGCATTGGCGAGCAGATTGACGAATACCTGCGTGAGGCGCGGGCCGTCTCCGTCGATGGGCGGCAGAAACTCCGGAAGCTCGATCTGCAGCGACTGTTTACGCTGGATCAAGAGTGCTTCGACGAGGGACCGTGCCTGGCCCACGATATCCATCAGCGCGACAGACTGACGACGAACGCCAAGTTGCCCCGACTCGATGCGCACGCTTTCCAGGAGATTGTCGATCAGTCGTGTGAGGCGGACAGTGCCGCGTTCCAGCGAGAGCACCAGGTCCTGCCGGGCCTGGGGCTCAAGTTTTTCCAGTCCGTCGCGCAGGAGTTCGATGGAGGCCAGCTGGGCTGCGAGCGGCGTGCGGAACTCGTGCGAGATGTTGGCGAGTATCGAATCGCGTGCGCGGCGGACGCCCTCAAGTTCGGTTTCATCACGGATGACCTGCACCTGCAGGCCTTCGACCATCGAGGAACTGGTGATAACTGTGGTGCGCGCGGCGCCGGCCTTCGGCGCCAGGAGTTCCGTGGCCTGTGCGGAGCTTTGCGTGCGGGCCCGCAGGATCGGGCAGTCACGGTCACAGGGGCGTACCCCATTCTGGTCGCGGGGTTTCAGTACATCGCCGCAGAATTGGCCCACCGCAGTGGTCGCCTCGATTCCGAGAAGTTCAGCGGCCCGCGGATTCAGGTAGCGGATGCGGCGCTCACTGTCCACCGCGTAGACGCCCTCGACGATGCCATCGAGGACGGCCTCGGCCTCGGCCTCGCGGCTGCGCAGCGTGCCGGTCAGTTCAACCAGGCTTCGGCGCATGTCTTCCATCGTGCGCGCCAGCGTGCCGACTTCGGCCGTGCCGCCAGCCGGAATCGACGTGGAGAAGTCACCCTGACCCAGTCGGTTGGCTGCCGCGGTCAGGGCCCTCACCGGATTTGCCACCCATCGCCCGAGCACAATGCCAGCGAGTCCAGCCAGGACACCGAGCAGCAACGCGACCAGCAGCAATTGCCTGATCAGGGCGTCGACCACCGATTCGACCTCGGCTACAGGAAGGCGCGTTTCGATCAGGCCAATCGCCTCGCCCGTCGAGGCAAACAACGGATAGCTGGAGGCATACATGCCCGGTTCGTTCAGCCGCTGGGCGGTAAGTTGCCCGTTGCCAAGCGCGACGGTGTGCAGGGGCGTGAAGTTGTCAGCCTGTTCGTCCGCGAAGGTGTTGTAGTTCCGCAGGCGCACCGCCATGCCGGCACGCTGGGACAATCGGGTGGCGGTCTCTGAGTCCAGCGCGCGAATCAGGATCAGCTTGGCGGCCGGGGCGGCCGACGAGCC
Source organism: uncultured Chromatiaceae bacterium (assembly GCA_964587605.1). GTDB lineage: Bacteria > Pseudomonadota > Gammaproteobacteria > Steroidobacterales > SHZI01. The sequence continues at coordinate 2,636 of CAZPNN010000245.1, read as the reverse complement.
CGCAGGTACGGTTGCCGCGGCACCCAGCAACGGGTCAGCGCTGGTCGTTGGCGCCACCAGAAGGCGCTCTCCCTGCTCGGTAGTCGCGTCGACAATGTCGTCCCAGGGCAGCGGCTTGCCGGCGACGATCAGTGTGCCGCCAGGGGACGTCAAAGCGCACCCGGTGACGCCTTCCGTCTGGCAGGTCCTCTTCAGGTACGCCCCCAGCGAGCGGAGGCGTTGTTCCCGCCAGAGTCTCTGCAGGGTCGGGCGCTCGGCTATGGTGCGTGCCGCCAGGAGCGTTTCGTCGGCAATCTCGCGAATGTCCTCGCGGACCGATGACGCAGCCACCCGAACGCGCGAAAGACCCTGGTCGTCAGAGAGGTCGCGAAGCAGGTCGACGGCAATCCAGCTGATGCCACCAATTACCAGTATGACGAGCAGTACGTTGATGCTGGCCAGCAGGACGCCGAGGCTCATTGAGCCGGGTTCGAGGCGACCGGCGCCGGGCCGGACCTTGAGCAGTTCACGCCAGCCGGGCATGGCTCAGTTTCCTGCCGCCCGGCTTGCTTGCCATTCGATGACGCTCTTCACGACAAGGGTGACCACGGCCAGCAGAGTAAGTAGCGACGCAACGGCAAAGGCTCCTACAAACGCATACTCGTTGTACAGGATTTCAATATGCAGTGGCATGGTGGTCGTCAAACCCCGGATGTGCCCCGAGACGACCGAGACCGCGCCGAACTCGCCCATGGCCCTGGCATTGCAGAGAATGATGCCGTAGATCAGTCCCCAGCGGATCTTCGGCAGCGTTACCCGGACAAAGGTCATCAGGCCGCTGGCGCCGAGCGTAATCGCCGCTTCCTCTTCGTCGTTGCCCAGTTGTTCCATGAGCGGAATCAGTTCGCGGGCGACGTACGGAAAGGTCACGAACAGTGTCGCCAGAACGATTCCCGGCATCGCAAAAATCACGTCGATATTGTGCTCCTGGAGCCAGACCCCGAACCACCCCTGGGCGCCAAAGAGCAGGACGTAGACCAGGCCGGAAATGATGGGCGACACGGCAAAGGGGAGGTCGATAAGCGTGATCAGGACGGCTTTCCCCCGGAATTCGAACTTGGCGATCGACCAGGCGGCGCAGATCCCGAAGATTGTGTTGACGGGTACGACGATCGCCGCGGTCAAAAGCGTCAGCCGGATCGCCGCTCCCGTATCCGGATCCGCAAAGCTGTCCAGATAGGCGGCCAAGCCCTGCCCGAGGGCCGTTGCCAGCACGGCAGCGAGTGGCGCCAGGAGAACGGCGGCCAGAAAGCCCAGGGACAGGCTGATAAATGTCCAGCGGACCAGCAGTGCGCGCAGCGTCCCGCGGCCGGGCCGGCGGATGATCCCGGCAAAACTCGTGGTGGCAAGTCCGGCCACTAGCGCTGCCCCTTGATGTGTCGGCGACGGCCCCAGGCCTGCGCCAGGTTGATCGACAGTAGCATCAGGAACGACATGGCGAGCATGACAAAACCGAGGGCCGCGGCACCGTTGTAGTCGAACTCCTCCAGCTTTATGACGATCAGAAGGGGCGTGATCTCGGTTTTCAGCGGCAGGTTACCGGCAATGAAAATAACCGAGCCGTATTCACCGACAGCGCGCGCGAAGGCGAGCGTGAAGCCGGACGCCAGCGCCGGGAGGACCGCTGGAAATATGATCCGGCGGAAAATGTAGAACGGGCTTGCACCGAGGGTCTCGGCCGCGTCTTCCGCCTCCCGCTGTACCTCCAGCAAAGAGGGTTGCACGGAGCGAATGACGAAGGGGAGGCCGATCAGGATCAGTGCGATGGTGACGCCGAGCCAGGTGTAGGCCACCTTGATGCCAAAGGGCTCGAGGTACTGGCCGATCCAGCCGTTCCTGGCAAATACCGCCGTCAGTGCGATGCCGGAGACGGCGGTCGGCAGCGCGAACGGCATGTCGATGAGGGCATCGAGCACCTTGCGACCTGGAAACTCGTAACGCACCAGGGTCCAGGCAACAATAAACCCGAATACGGTGTTGATGAGGGCTGCAACCAGCGAGGCGCCGAAGGACAGCCGGTACGACGCCAGTGCGCGCGGACTCAGGATGACCCCGATGAAGTCCGACCAGCTCATGCTTGCGGTCTTGAGAACCAGTGCCGCCAGCGGCAGCAGGACGATCGCGCTCAGAAAGAACGTGGTGAAACCCAGCGTCAGGCCAAAACCCGGAAGCACGCTCGGTTGGCGGAAGCCGCTCATGGGGTACTCACGGTCTGTTCAGGCGAGCAGCACGGGCCAGCCCGGGGAGTGGGTCAGCAGTATTTCAAAGTTTTCGGGGAGCGTGCCGGGCTCAGGCAGGCCCAGGACCAGCATTTGTCCGGGTTGGCCGTCCAGTTCCCCGAACAATTCCTCGATCCGGTCGCCCAGTCGCAGCTCTGTGCGCATGTCGAGACCGTGGCCGGCGTGGGCCTCGGAGCGGACATCCAGCAACTGGCGGATGCCGGCAGTGCGGATGCGTGCCGAACTGCCACCAGGCAGGATGCCGAGGAAAACAGCTTCGGCCGGAACCTGGCGAAGGAAACTGGCTGTAACGGCCAATGTGGCGCGTCGCGCCACTTGTCCGGCGAAATGCACGATCACACGGCTCGGAGCCTCCGC
>CAZPNN010000244.1:0-2549 GCA_964587605.1 uncultured Chromatiaceae bacterium | reverse complement strand
TTTATCGAGGCCTGGCGCCAATACGATTACCTGCTTGGTCGGCCCGTCGTCGTTACCAGCGGCAAGGACGTGCTAAGGGGAATTGCCCGTGGCATTGCCGACGATGGCGCTCTCCTGGTCGAAACGGCCGGCCGCGTTGTTTCCGTAGTCGCCGGCGACGTGACCCTGCGGATGCCGGCGTGAGGATATCCAGCTGAGGGTTAGTGCATGAAGCTGTTGGTCGATGTCGGTAACAGTCGCATCAAGTGGGCGTTTGGCGTCGCGGGCCGGTTTGTCGCCGAGGGCGAGGCGGATTCGGATGTCGAAGCTTCACTGGGCGTCATGCTTGATTCCCGACAGGTGCCGGAAGAAATCCGTATCGCCAATGTGGCGGGAGCCGACCCAGGAATCCGTATTGCAGCGCTGCTGCAAGAGCGCTTTCGTATCGAACCGGTATTTGCGGGATCCGCCGCCGTCGGCGCGGGCATCCGCAACGGTTACAGTGACCCCGGGCAACTCGGCATTGACCGGTGGCTCGCCATCTGCGGCGCTTTTTCCCGCTATAAAGCCCCTGTTTGCGTTGTCGATGCTGGCACAGCCACTACCATCGATCTGGTAACCGTGAATGGTGAGCACAGAGGCGGGTTGATCCTGCCGGGTATTGCACTGATGCAGTCGGCCCTGCGGCGGGGAACAGGCAATCTGGCGCGCCTTTCTGCCGGCGCAGATGCGGGTATGGACGGAACCTTTCCGGCGGCCGGGTTGCCCAATGGCCCAGTCGAGACCCGGATCGTTCTTGGCCGAGAGACCGCTGCCGCAATCCGGTACGGTGCCCTACAGGCCACGGCCTGCCTTGCGCGACAATGCATGGACGAGCTGTGCGGCGGCCCGTCGGTCGAGGCAAGTCCTGGAGTCCTCGTGCTCACCGGCGGCGCGGTACCGGCCTTGCAAGCGGCTCTGCTCCGACTGGGCGGATTTCGGGGCTCCGGTGTGCTGCAGGGCCATCGTCTCGAACACCGGCACCAGCTAGTGCTGGAGGGCCTGGCACTCGATCCCCCGTGTTTCACTATTACCGAATGATCAGTTGAACCGTGGAAGGCTGATGCGAAATCTATTTCTGGCATTGATTCTCGCGAATCTGCTGTTCGTGGCCTGGCAGGTCTGGATCGACCCGTCGCAGCCTATCCCGCCGGTGACCGGGCCGGGCGATCTGGCGGTATTCGGAGCCGGAGCCGGAGCCGGATCGGGCGAGGCCGGAACCGGGTCGTCAGTCAGTCAGGGAGTTAGCACCTGCCTGCGGATGGGGCCGCTACCCAGTAATACTGCAGCGCAACAAGCGCGCGAACTGCTGGCAGCCCGTGGTATCGATGCCGACCCGGTCGATCGAGATACACAGCAGTGGCTCGGTCATTGGGTCCAGATTGACGGGTTTTTGTCGGTGCCCGCCGCGGAAACCGCACGGCAACGTCTGATCGAGGGCGGTCTCGCTGATGCCTACCTGATGCAGGACGGTACAGGGCCCACGATCAGTCTCGGTGTTTTTCGGGACCGGGCTCGTGCAGACCGGATGGCCGAAACGGCGCAGACCCTGGGTTTCGACGTGCGGATAAGCGATCGCTACCGGCCCACCGTCGAGCAATGGCTCCTGATCCGTCCGCGCGCTGGTCAGACCCTGGGGGCCGCCGACCTCAGCATCGCCGGGGATCGCATCATGAGGACCGAAAATGCATCCTGCGGCGAGGATTCGGCGGCGGTCGCTGATTAACGGGGGCGCACAGGAAGGCCGCGGAAAACCCTATAATGTAGGTTCTTGCTCCCTGGCGTACGTTGCCGGCGACCCGGGCCGGAATAGCTCAATGGCAGAGCAACCGCTTTGTAAGCGGTAGGTTGGGGGTTCAAGTCCCTCTTCCGGCATGACCCCCAGCGGTTGACAGCAAGCACGCCGGCGCCAGACAATACTCTGCTCGACTCAGCGGAGGGGTACCCAAGCGGCCAACGGGGGCAGACTGTAAATCTGCTGGCTTACGCCTTCGTAGGTTCGAATCCTACCCCCTCCACCATCAAACGAGGCGGATGGCAGCGGGTAGGTCCAAAGACGGCTGCTGTTCCCAAAGGTCTACAAAACATTCTCGCGAGGATTGTGCAATCCGCGGGTGTAGTTCAATGGTAGAACATCAGCCTTCCAAGCTGATTACGTGGGTTCGATTCCCATCACCCGCTCCAGTTCCGCGTGGTGGCGGCGATCGGGGCTGAGTTTAAGGGAGAGAATTTGCCCACATAGCTCAGTCGGTAGAGCACTTCCTTGGTAAGGAAGAGGTCACCGGTTCAACTCCGGTTGTGGGCTCCAGAGAGTGCGTGACGACAAAGTGCGTGACGACAAGTTGTATCGCGGCGAGCGCTGTACCAACACAAACTAAGAGAGAGAAAGCCATGTCTAAAGCCAAATTTGAGCGTACGAAGCCGCACGTCAACGTGGGGACGATCGGCCACGTGGACCATGGTAAGACGACGCTGACGGCGGCGCTGACCAAGGTGATGGCGGCGAAGTTTGGCGGTGAGGTGTCGGCGTA
>CAZPNN010000243.1:0-1826 GCA_964587605.1 uncultured Chromatiaceae bacterium | reverse complement strand
GATCCTTGAGCATTCCCGTGAGCCGATTCGCGCGTGTTGCGGCGTCGGCGCTGGCGAGGGCCTCGACGGCTGCCGACCGGACCAGCGCATCGGGATCGCCGAGCGCACGGGCAACGGCATCGGTGGCTGCCGCTTCCGGGTAACGCGCTGTCCGGGCGATCGCACTGGCGCGCACCAGCGCTGCTTGTGTCCTGTCCTCTGCCAGCGTGAGAAGCGGACCCATTGCCGCCGGATCGCCCAGATCCGCCATTGCGAATGCTTCCGCGAAGGTCTGGAATCCCGGCTTGCGCTGCGGGAACCAGCCGAGCACAGCATCGGCTGCCCACTGCGCATCGCGATCCGCATGGCAACCATTGCAGGCGTTTGGCGTGCCAATCGTTACGCTGCGATCCGGCCGCGGGATGCGCAGTGAGTGATCGCGACGCGGATCGACAACCATGTAGGTCGTGGCCGGCATGTGGCAGGACGTGCACTGCGCCCCGGGCGAGTCCGCGGGATGGTGATGATGACTGGCCGCAGCGAAAACCGCCGGTGTGTGGCACTGCGCGCAGACGGCATTGCCCGGCGCACGCAGCGTTCCGGTGTGCGGGTCGTGGCAATCGGCGCAGGTCACACCGGCTTCGTGCATGCGGCTCTGGACGAAGGAGCCCCAGGTGTACACCTCGTCGCGCTGTTGCCCGTCGGCGTAATAGAGGCCGGGGTCGAGCAGGGCGGGCCGGAACGCATCGAGCCAGTTGTCGCCCGCGTGGAGGTCGTCGGCAAACTGGCCGCGACGGGCGTGGCAGCGCGCACAGGTCTCGATCTCGCGGGCTTCAGTCCGCGGCGATGAGCGGGCCGCCGAGCCAGTGGCAGTGGCCTTCCAGGTCACGTCACGTCGCTCGTCAAGAGCAACCGTCAGTCCCCGGGAATCTTCCAGTGCGCGCCAGCCATCGGATTTCTGTGCCCAGCTGATGTGATTGGAGGCGGGCCCGTGGCAGGCCTCGCAGCCCACGCTGATCTCGGACCAGGTGGTCTTGTACTGGCCCGTCGGGCTGTCGTAGTTCTTGCGCAGGTTGGTGGAATGACAGTCGGCGCACTGGTAATTCCAGTTCTGGTCAATGCCGGTCCAGTGCAGCGGGTTGCCGGGCTTCAGGTCCTGGCCGGGATACAGGTTGAACCAGCGCTGCCCGCCGCTTCCGGCAGGCCGCGAATCCCAGGCGATGCCGAGCGCCTGCAGCCGGCCGCCCGGCAGGGGCACCAGGTACTGCTGCAGGGGTGCAATGCCGAAGGTGTACTTGAGGTCAAAGTCCGCGACAGCGGAATCGCCGGTCCGTCCAAGGATCGTGGCGGCCGTGGCTTCCTGCATGGCCAGTGCGTGCTGCGAGCCTTGCCACGCGGCGTGCTGTTCTGCGTGACAGCCAGCACAGGCGGACGAGCCCGCGAACGCAGGCGCCGGGGGTGGGGTGGCCGGCGCTCGCTCGCGCCACCACCAGGCGACGCCGGCCGTCACGGCCAACGTTCCGGTAAGGGTGATAATCGCTGCGCGGTTCATATTCATCGATGGGGTGGGCTCAGAACGTTTAGCTTAGCCCGAGCAACGCGCTTAAGTGCCGGGCGATCATCAGTTCCTCGTTCGTCGGGATCACCCAGGCCGAGACCGCGCTGCTCTGCCGGGAGATGCGCGGCCCCCCGCCCGTGTTGGCGTCCGGATCCAGGTCAATGCCCAGCCACGCCGATGCCACGCCGATCCGCGCCCGGATCTCCGCCGAGTTCTCGCCGATCCCGGCGGTAAACACCAGCGCGTCGATGCCGCCGAGCACTGCCGCCAGCGCCCCGATTTCCCGATT
>CAZPNN010000242.1:0-3222 GCA_964587605.1 uncultured Chromatiaceae bacterium | reverse complement strand
CTGGTGAACGGACTGGGAACGACAGAAACTGGTCTCGTACGCCAGCTTTTTTTGTTGGCGACGTCGGAGATGCCAGGGGCCCTTCTGCCTGTGGGCTATCCCGTGCAGGACATGGAAGTCCTGATTGTCGATGATGCGCACAAGCCGATTCCACGCGGCGAAATTGGCGAGATCGCGGTGCGCAGCCGCTACCTCGCCGTTGGCTACTGGGAGAATCCGTCCCTCACGGCGCAGCGATTCCTTGCCGACGAGAACGACGCGCAGATACGAACCTACCTGACCGGGGACCTGGGCCGTCTGCGCGCCGACGATTGCCTCGAACACCTCGGCCGAACCGATTCGCGTGTCAAGGTGCGTGGTCAGGCGGTGGAACTCACCGAAGTTGAGACGTCGTTGCTGGACCTGCCCACGGTGACGGACGCGGCCGTGGTTCTGCGCGGGTCGTCGTCGGATAATCCACGACTCATCGCTTACTACGTCGCGGCGTTCGCGCCGGGGCCAAGCGCCAGCGATCTTCGGCGCGAACTCCAGCGCCGGTTACCCGCGTACATGATTCCTGCCGCGTTCATCGGGTTGCCGGCACTACCCCGCAACGAGAACGGCAAGCTCGATCGCACCGCACTTCCAGATCCCGGCAACCGACGGCCTGAACTTTCGACGCCGTATCGTCTCACGAGAAACATGGTTGAAATTCAACTCCGGTGCATCTGGGAGCGCGTGCTCGGCGTTGAGCCGATCGGCGTCTACGACGACTTTTTCGACCTCGGCGGAGACTCGCTTGCGGCCATGACCATGCTGGCACAGGTCAATGACGAATTCGCTCTGGAACTGCCGGCCAGCCTGTTATTGGCTGGAGGGACGATCGACAGTCTTGCCGCGAGTATCCGTGCGGAACACCCGCGTCCTGCGGTTCCCGTAATACCGATCCAGTCCGGCGAGGGGCTGCCCCCGTTCTTTTTCTTGCATGGCGACTACATGAGCGGCGGTTTCTATTCCCTGAAGCTCGCGCGTGAAATGGGCGCAGACGTGTCTTTCTATGCTGTAACGCCGTGCGGTACCGATGGCGGCAACGCGCCAGCGAGCTTTGAGGAGATGGCTGACAGGCATCTGGCTGCAGTGCGCGCGGTGCAGCCTCACGGCCCCTACTACCTTGGGGGAACGTGTAACGGCGGACTGATTGCATATGAAATGGCGCGACGCCTCGAAGCTGATGGCCAGTCAGTGCGGCTGCTGGCTCTCTTTATGGCGTCCGCGGGCAATCTGCGTTTTCGCAGGCTGCAGCAACTGGTCAACAAGGTATCCGGATGGTTCGGCTATCCGGCGGACCACCGGCGAAGGATATTCGTGCGATTGCGGGAAATCGCATTAAATTTCAGCGGGCGCGGTTCGATCGGCGCGGTCAGATACGCGTTGTACAAGTCGATTCGGCTGCCCGGTGAGGTCAAGCGGTTGATGAGCCGCTCGCGAGTGGCCCCGGGAGATGGGCCCCAGGTTGATCTTCGTGCTCACTACCTGCTTGCGGAATACGCGTACATGCCACAGCCCTATTCGGGACCTGTGGTACTGCTGTGGCCGGAAGGGGAGTCCGAGACGGCAGAGCAGGCGGCTCGTTGGTGGCGCCAGCTGGTGCCTGACGTCGAATTGAGAATGCTGCCCAGTACACACTTCGCCTGCCTGACCGCGGATGTAAAACTTCTGGCCAGCGAACTCGCCGACGCGCTGCGTGCCGCTAGCGGTTCCCGATAATGTCTGTCAGTCGACCGCTCGCGATCCGGACTGCCTCCGAGATCGCGGCTTCATGTTCCCGATCCGGATCCTGAGCGAGACGTCGCTCCATGGCTGCAATTATTTCGTCAACTGTGAGTCCGCGGACGGCAATGATGAGTGGCAGACCGTACTTGCTGAGGTACGCCTTATTCAGACGAACGAGTTCGAGGCGCTGCTCATTGGTGCATAGATCAAGACCGGCTGCATGCTGCTCATCCTGAGAAGCGTTGCTCATGACAATCGCGCGATCGCCAGTTGCCCCGAGCGCAGGGTGGGCGCGGAGGAGGGCCAGTTGTTCCTCTCGGCTGGACGCCCGGACGACGTGGCACATGACGGCAAAGAGGTGATCCGCATCGTCGAACGGCCGTGACTGCCACGCCCGTTCAGCAACCCAGGTAGCCCCTTCGAAGAGACCCCCCAGGGCTTCAATGAAGGCCTTCAGTGTCATCGTATTCAGCTGCTGCATTGTTGATGGGCAAGCGTTTGTCATTGCGCTCATCGCATGACCTGACGGGGCGGCCATAACTTTCTACGGATCGCCGCTGCTATACTACGAATCGTAGTGACGGCATCGTGCCATGGTTCCTGCAAAATGACATTGACGATTGACTGACTTCCATGGGTTGTCTCACTACCCATGTTCTGGATACGGTTCGGGGTCGACCGGCCGAAGGCGTCAGGATTGAGGTTCATCGAATCAGCGGTACCAGGCAGTTGCTGAAGATCCTGACGACCAACGCCGAAGGCCGTTGCGACGCGCCGCTGCTGGATTCGACCGAGTTCGAGCCCGGGCTTTTCGAATTGTCGTTCCACGTCGGGCCCTATTTCAGGGCGATGGGCATGAAGCTGGCCGAGCCGGTCTTTCTGGGCGAGGTAATCGTGCGCATCGGGATCGCGGCTGATGAATTGCACCACGTACCGCTGTTGATCTCTCCGTGGAGCTATTCGGTCTACCGGGGCTGCTGAGTCATATGCGGCAGATGCAGCCACTGTGAAAAGCGCTAGCGCTGTCCACTTCCTGCTAAATGGCGTACCCCAGGCCGTGGAGGGAGTCGCGCCCACCACAACCGTCCTGTGTTATCTGCGCGAGCACCTCGGTCTGATGGGCACGAAAGAGGGCTGCGCGGAAGGCGAGTGTGGCGCATGTACTGTGTTCCTGGATGGCGACGCTGTGATGGCATGTCTCGTCCCTGCGCCGCGCGCACATGGAGCAGAGATTGTGACCATCGAGGGATTGGCGTCCACCCTCACCCCTGCCCCTCTCCCTAATGGAGAGGGGAGGCTTCATCCCGTGCAGGAAGCGTTTATTAAGCATGGGGCAGTACAATGCGGATACTGCACGCCGGGTTTCATTTTGTCCGCGGTAAAACTGCTGGAGGAAAAACCCAGGCCCACGCGCGATGAAATTGCACAGGCGCTGACAGGAAATTTATGCCGCTGTACTGGATATTACAA
>CAZPNN010000241.1:0-8207 GCA_964587605.1 uncultured Chromatiaceae bacterium | reverse complement strand
TAGAATGACTCTTCGAAAAATCCTGCCCGGAGCCCTCAAAGTCATGCCAAACGTGTCCACGCTGCAGCCCTTCGCCCCCGGCGACATTTTTGCCGGTGCCACACTGCTTAACCGCGCGGATGACGATCACGCCGGTGACGGGCGGATCTTCCAGTTCGACAGCAACCTGAATGAAAAGGGCGTGCTGTGGACCGAGGGCACGACGCACCTCATTGGCGGCCTGTCGTTCGCGCCCGATGGCACACTCTGGGCCTTTGACAGCAACAGCTTCAAGGTGCTGCGGGTCAGCCCGCAGGGCAAGCAGCTGCCCCATATCAAGTTTGCGGACCGGGCGTTCTCCAATATCAACTTCGCGAAAGACGGCACCATCTATCTCGGTGAGCATCTGGTCGGCAACACGGTGCGGACCCGGCCTGGAACCACGCTCGGCACGACGCTGCCGAAACTTCCAGGCACCGACCGTTTCGGCGACGGCCGCCTGTACCAGTTCACCCGGGAAGGCAAGCTGCTGAAGGAATTCGCCACGCCGGTGCACGGCGGGATGCCCGGCTTTCTCGGGCTGACGGGTGCCGCCCTGCGCGCGGATGGCAAATCCATCCTCTACGTCTCGGAACTCTCCGACAGCATCCGCTGCTACGACCTCGTGAACGACAAGCCGATGCCAAACCTCGTGACGTACGCGCCAGACAGCGGCAACATGGCCATGTCGATCATGTACACGCGGGATGGCAAGCTGCTGCACATCCGCGCTAATTTCAAGGCAGGTTTCTTCCTGGAGCACATCAGCGAAACCGGTGAAGTGCTGCGCGAATACCCCCTGCCCGGCCCCGGTTGGGCGGCTGAAGGCGTGGCCACGGAAAAGGACACCGTCCTGCTCGGCAACTTCTTCACGGGAACGGTAGCGAAATTCAGCCTGGCAACCGGCGAAATCCTCGCCAAAGCCGAAACCGGTGTGCAGCGCTCGCTGGCCGGCCTCGCGCAATATCCCGGGTAGGAGCGCCTTCAGGCGCGACAACGTACTCCGTGGCCCGCGGGCGCGGTCGGGGAAAGTTTTGCGCTACCGTGAGTACACGGTGAGCGCTTGCAAAACCCTCCCCGCCCACGCCCGCTCTGCAGGAGCGACTCCAGTCGCGACCAGATACCACTCCTGCGCAGCGGGCACACGCGGGAAACTTTTCCGCGCTCACCGTGCCGCACGGTAGCGGAAAAGTTTCCGGCGGGTGACCGCGTACAACGGAGTGCTTAGTCGCGCCTGAAGGCGCTCCTACCAGGGCAGCACGGTGCCGTCGAAGGTCCAGTACGTCCCGGTGTTCTGCATGGAGAGCTGGTCCGTGATCCGGATCAGGTCGCTGCCTGCCGTAGTGACCGGCCGCAGCATCTTCTTCGGCAGGCTCTTCATCATGTCCGTGTCCACCGGACCCGGATCGATCAGCGCCACGGCGATGCCCTTGGTCTTCAGCTGATTGGCCAGGTTGACCATGACCATGTTCAGCGCGGCCTTGCTGGACCGGTAGATGTACAAGGTGCCGTTCTTCGTGCTGCCAATCGAGCCCTGGCTGCTGGAGACGTTGCTGATTTTCTTCTGCTGGCCTGCCAGCAGGTTCGGCAGGAAGGCCTCGGCCATCTTCAGCGGTCCGACGACGTTCGTCTGAAAGACGACGTCGAACAGTTCCCACTTCATGTTCCTGGCGAACTGCTGGTTCTCGCCGCCGCCCGTGACGCCGGCGTTATTGAACAGGATATCGACCGGCTGCCCCTCGTATTTCTTCGCCAGCGCGTCGATGGACGCAAGATCCATCACGTCGAGGGCCTCGATTGCAACCCTGCCATCGCTGGCAGCAGCGATGGCATCGAGTTCGGTCGCTTCGGCCGGCTTCCTTGCGGTACCAATCACTCGCCAGCCGCGGGCAGCGTATTGCCGGGTGAGCTCCAGGCCAATGCCGCGGTTGGCTCCAGTGACGAGAACCGTGGGGACATAGGCGTCGGCAACCGGTTCGTCGGCGGCGTAACCGACTGTCAGCGACCCGGCGCTGCACGCAAGAAAGGCCAGCAGCGCGGCAATACTTCGTCGGTTCATCACCTTCAATTGCTGACTGCCTTCAGGTCACCCTTGGCATCGGCGTACTTCGCACCATCAACCAGCGGAATCGCATCCAGCACCCAGCCCTTGGTCTGCCGGCGCCCCGGACTCGGAATCGCGTAGGCAACACGACCGCCAGTGCGCTCAACTTCCTCGAGATCGATTTTCCAGCCCTTGCTCGCCCACTCTTTCTGCTTGGCCCGGTAATCGAGGATCACGGTATCGGACGGCACCATGAACTCCCTGGTGTTCTTGTCCGGCGTTATCGCAGGGCGCAGGTTCTCGATGATCTTCACGTCCTGGTTGGCGACGTACTGATTACGCTCGATTACATAGGCATCCATCTTCTCCTCGAGGGAGAAGTTACGGGCGCAGACCAGGTAGAGATAGGTGGTCTTGTCGTCGATCGGCCGCTCGTAGAGATACTGGTGGATGAAGAAGTTCGGACCCGGGTGGATGTACGTCCACACGTGATTGGTGCCGTGATAGCCAGTTCCGGCTTCCAGCTTGCCCTCGCCCGGGCGGTATTTCTTGAGGTCGCCCTGCAGGGGCGGCGCGTCGAAGGTGTGCCAGAAGCCCTTGCCCCAGATGCCACCGTCCTCGATGCGCATTTCGCCGATCTTGTAGACATCTTCGCGCTCACCACTGAAGCCGTGCGTGTCGTGCACGTACTCGTTGTGCGCGGGATCCACCCCGTTCTCGATTGACCGTTCGTAGTAGCCGTTGATCTGGAAATGCTGCAGCGTGGATCGCCAGCCTTCCTGATCCCACTCCTTGACGGCAAGAATCGGCGGCCGCTCGGCCTCCGGAAGGTCGCCTAAGAAGGCGAAGATGAGGCCGTAGCGTTCGTCCACCGGGTACGCGTCGATTCGCGTACGGCCCGGAATGCTGGCGCTCGAGCCCAGAGACGGAATCCGCGTGCAGTTGCCGGCGCCGTCGAATTGCCAGCCGTGATAGGGGCACTGGATGCAGTCGCCCTTGATCTTGCCGCCGGACAACGACCCGCCACGGTGGGTGCAGGTGTTGGCCAGGCAATGCGCCTTGCCCTGCGTGTCGCGGAATACCACGAAATCCTGACCGAGTGCCCGCACTTTGCGGGGCTGGTCGGTCAGCTCATTGCCGGCGGCCATCGGGTACCAGAAATTGATATACATAAAAGGATTACCAGTGCTTGAAACCTTCGCCAACTATAGGACCTCAAGCGCCGGCAGCCAAGCATTCCGGCCCTTGTGTTCAGGTGGCAGACTGAATTCCCGCCGCGCGGGACCGCAGGCCCCGGATGATCACAATGCAGGGCAGGATGATGAGGGCCGCCGCGAACAGTGGCGCGTCCCGGCCCAGCCCCGCAATGCCCAGCAACGCAACCATCCCGGGCCCGATCGCCCGACCAAGCCAGCTGGTGGTGCTGAAAGTGCCGAGCACCATGCCCCGCTCCGACTCGCCAGCCTGCTGCGACACAAGGCTGTTGACGGTGGTCATGTAAAGGGCACTGCCGACGGTAGTGAACGTAATCCCGAACATCATTACCGGCCACAGCGGCGACTGCGTCATCACCAGCAGGCCGACCACATAGGAACTCAGCCCGGCAATAAGCAGTCGTTTCTCGCCGAAGCGGCTCACCAGCGGACCGACCAGCAGGCCCTGGGTCGTCACCACCAGCGTCGCCAGGTAGGTAAACGACAGGCCAATCTGTTGCGGACCCCAGCCGAAACGATCACCGGCCCAGAACGGGAAATTCGTTTCGAAGGCCGCCATGGCCAGGTAGGCCAGAAAGCCCACAGCAAGCAGCTTCGCCAGCACCGGTCGCTTCAGAACCTGCCGGAAGGCGTCCAGACCACTGCTGCCCTCCCCGCCCGCACCGGCGCCGCCAGCCCGCCGCTCCGGCGGCAGGCTCTCCTTCAGAAAAAAACTGGCGCCGATGATGGCGATCAGGCAGACCGATGCTGCCGCGAGACCGGGCCACAGCAACGTGGCGGACGCCGCGTCGGCACCACCGAGCAGCCCGCCCAGCAGGGGACCCACGATAAAGCCAAGGGACAGCGATGCCCCCACCCGGCCCATCGTCTTCGCCCGTTGATCCGACGGCGAGATGTCCGTCGCGTAGGCCATCGCCACCGGAATGTTGCCGCCCATGAGCCCCGTGAGCAGGCGCCCGAAGGACAGGATGAGCAGGTTCGGCGCGAATGCGCAGATCAGGTGCCCGACGAGCCCGCCGGCGATGCTGCCGATGAGCAACGGTCGTCGCCCCAGACGATCACTGTACCGGCCCCAGAAGGGCGTCGCGATGAACTGGCCGATGGCGTACAGGCCGAGCACCATCGGCCCGGCCCAGTGCGGCGCGCCGAGTTTCTCGGCGACGAAGGGGAACCCCGGCAGGATCAGGCCAAAGCCCATGCCGGACAGCAGTACAGTGAGTAACAGTATCGGCATCCGCTACTTTTCGGTGGATCCACGGCAGGGCGAAGTCGGGATGCTAACCGATGGCCACCTCGTGGCACCCTGCCCATCACAGGGTGCGGCCCACCAGTGGTTGGGCTAAGGTCCGCTTCTGGTCGGGGAAAGTCGCCCATGGTCCGCAAACACAAGCTATCCCGCTTCGATCCCGAAGGCACACGCCTGCCGATCAAGCTCGACACCACCAGCAATGGCGAGTTTGCGCCAAGGCCCCTGGAGCGACACAGCGTCGTCGCCAATCAACGGGCCATCGAACAGGTGGGCATCAATGCCAGGCGACTCGGCATGAACCGCCGCAGCTTTCTCACCTCGTCCGCCGGTGTCGCCACCACGTTGCTGGCGTTCAATGAAGCGCATGCCGCCCTCGGCCGTACCGGCAGCTTCTACGACCTACCGAAGCTCGCCGCGCTCGACATCGCAGCAGCCGACGCCTCGCTCGCGAAGCGCGAATTCATCTTCGATATCCAGGGGCACCACGTGAACGCCCTGGAACGCTGGAAAGCGCCCAACATGCTCACGGCCACCGGCCTCGGCTTCATGCCACAGGCCAAGTGCGCTTACCTCGACCCTAAGTCCGAGTTCGGGCACGTGAAGTGCTTCACGAGCCAGGCTTTCGTCAAGGAAATGTTCCTGGACAGCGACACCGACATGGCGGTTCTCACGTTTACACCCACGTCCTTCGAGGACATGCCGCTGACGCAGGACGAGGCGGCAGCGACCCGCGAGATGGTCGAGGCCCTTGAAGGCAGCCGCCGGCTGCTGGTTCACGGCCGCGTGGTGCCCAACCTGCCGGGCGATATCGAGCGCATGCCCGAGCTCGCCGGAAAGTGGCAGATCGCGGCCTGGAAAACCTACACCCAGGCGGATCCTGCCGGCGATTCGGGCTGGTGGCTCGATGACGAGGAAAATGGCGCCCGACTGATCGACATGGCGCGGAAATCTGGCGTAAAAACGATCTGCATCCACAAGGGCCTGCCGCTGCCGACCGCGTTCATGACCAGCCGGAATCGCGAGTACGGCAGCTGCCGGGACGTGGGCAAGGCCGCCCGGCAGAATCCGGATATCAACTTCGTCATCTACCACTCCGGCTACGACCTGAAAGTTCGCGACGCCGCCTTCGTGCCCGGCAAGCACGACATGGGCGTCGACTCCCTGATCCAGTCACTGCTCGACAATGGCGTGCAGCCGAACAGCAACGTCTATGCCGAACTCGGCACGACCTGGCGCTACCTGATGAAAGACCCCGACGAGGCCGCCCATGTGATGGGCAAGCTCTTCCGGTACGTCGGCGAGAACAACGTGCTGTGGGGCACGGATTCCATCTGGTACGGCTCCCCCCAGGACCAGATCCAGGCCTTCCGGACCTTCCAGATCAGCACGGAATACCAGGAGAAGTTCGGCTACGCCGCGATCACGCCGGAATTGCGCGCCAGGGTCTTCGGCCTGAATTCGCTCAAACCCTACGGGCTCGACAGCACCGACATCCGCAAGAGCTTTCTAGGCGATGCCATGCAGAACGAGAAGGCCCGAAACGCCGAGCGGCCTGACCCGACGTTCATGACCTACGGGCCACAGACGCGGCGGGAATTCTTAGCCTTGCTGAAGGCAGGCGGCTGACGCCGCGCCGGCCGGCTCAGAACTGCCAGGAGACCCCGACCGACGGCAGGATTGGCAAATTGCGTTGCCGCTCGTATTCAAAGCCGTCCTCGGGATCGTTGCCGTACTCCACGCAGCAGTCGTTCCTGCGATTAAGGGCGTTTGACACCTCGATGAACACGGCGATCAACCCCGCGCTGGTCTGGAAACGACGCGCACCTCGCAGATCCAGGCTGGCGTAGTTGCCAAGACGCTCCGCGTTGCGGGGTCCCGCCAGCGCGACGCTTGGCGGGCCGTCGTCCTCCAGCGCAACCTGCGTGGTGGGCCAGCCGGTCCGGTAGGTGGCGGCGGCACTGAGGTCCCAGCGCTCGTCGCTCCACAGGACACCCGCGCTGAACGCGTGGCTCTGATCCCAGCTGCGGCGGAATTCCAGGCCATCGATTTCATCCCGAACCTCGGACCAGCTGTAACTGCCCCACCAGTCAAGGCCGCCCGACCCGGAGTAACGGTAGGTCAGCTCCAGGCCCCTCGCGGTCGCCTTGTCCGCCGAGACGCGCACGCGATCCGGCTTCAGTTCCGGCAGCAGGATGATCGTATTCAGCAGGTTTTCGTAGCGGTCACGGGGATTCTCGTAGTTCTTCGTGTACACCTCGAGCCGCAAGCTGCTCGCTTCACCCAGCTTCTGTTCAACGCCGAACACAAACTGGTCGGCCCGCTCCGCTTCGGCGAAGGTCGTTTCACCGTCGCTCGCAGCCAGTTCGTCAATGCCCTGGGATTGCCAGTAGCGCCCCCAGCTGGCCCGCAACTGTGTGGCATCCGTCAATCGATACAACAGGCTGGCCCGCGGCCCCAGGTTGCCGGAACCGCCAGCGATCGTCGACTGATCCCAGCGCAAGCCCAGTTCCGTGGTCCAGTCGCCGGGAAGTTCGACGTGCGCATTCAGGAATGCGGCGTAGTACTCGCCATCCGGCGACAGCGATATATTCCGTGCCCGGGATTCCTCCGTCTCCGCGCCCGGAGTATCGAACAACAGATCGAACGTGACCTCGTCGGCGTAATAGTAGCGGCCGCTGCTGTGGCGGAACTCGCCGCCGAAATCGAGGCGGTGCCCACCGGAAACAGCCAAAGACCACTGTGACGATATGCCGACGATCTCGGCCGAGCGCCGGTCGTTCAGCACACCGGTCGATACGCCCGGCTGATCCGCGGTGCCGTTGCGGCGTACGCGAAGGTCCGCATAGGACAGCAGTGTAAAGCCCTCGAGTTGATCCGTCAGTCGCTGGTCTGCCCGCAACCAGAGATAGCTGTCGTGGTAGGTGGCGGTGGCGCTCTCTTCCTGATCGGTGTCGTGGACCTTTATGTTGTCGTCGAAGATCAGCGCGTTGGCGGACAACTTGAACTCGTCGGAAAACTCCCATGCGAACTGCCCGTGCAGATCGGAATACCGGGGCTCGCCGACGTCCTGACCGGCAAGATCGAGCATGATGTCCAGGTTCCCCCGCCGTGCGGAGACGAGCCACGTCCCCTGCCCGTCGCGCAACCCCCCGGACATGAGGCCAGCCGCGTTGAACAGGCTTAAGGAAACCACCCGGTAACTTTCGCCCGGGGGCTCGAACGCCTTGATGCCGATAACGCCGCTCAGCCGATCGCCGTAGGGTGCTGGAAAGGCGCCTGTATAAATGTCGAGTCCCTCGATCACTGCCGGATCGATGGAACTGAAGATCGATTGAAAATCCTTCAGGTGAAACGGGTTAAACAACCGCAGGTCGTCAAACATCACCAGCGTCTCATCGGTCGCACCACCGCGGATATTGGTCTTCGATGAGAATCCGTTGATGGCTGTGCCGGGCAATCTCCCGACGGCCCGCAAGGGGTCGTCGCCGAGATCAGGCAGGCGCTCGAGATCGGTATTCAGAAGCGTGGTAACGGGGACTACCGGTTCGCGCAGCATTTCGTAACGGCTGGTGGTGACGATCACGTCGGGGACCGCCTCGACCAGCGCCGCAGGGGTGGTGGCGCCCGAACTGGTTGGTGCCGGGGGTGCTGCACGCACGATGAGCACGCTGCCATACGGGCC
>CAZPNN010000240.1:0-15685 GCA_964587605.1 uncultured Chromatiaceae bacterium | reverse complement strand
CGTGGGCGCAGAGCTCACCACCTGGCCGATGATGCCTCGGTCGGCAGACAGGGACGCGCCGGCTGCTGGCGGTGTACCCGCCGCCGAGAAGCGCAGCATCCGGCGCTTGACGCGCCCCAGATACTTCATGCGGGCGACGATCTCCTGGCCGGTGTAGCAGCCCTTGGTGAAGCTGATGCCGCCAAGCAGGTCAAGGTTGACCATCTGGGGCACAAATTCGCCAGTGGTGGCGGCCCTGATTTCCGGAATGCCCGCCCGAATGTCCGCCAACTGCCAGTCACTGCGCGCACACGGTGTGGCGCCGGCCACTTCGCCGAGCAGCAGATACCGATCGGTCCGGTTGAGGATGCGGATGGCCTGACCCGCCGCGCCGGTCTCCGGCGTGCCCATCAGTCCGGTGATCGTGTGGTCGAGCAACGTGACTTGCACCTTCGCCCGCAGCACATACATCCGCAGCCGGTTCAGCAGCGCATCAGCGAGTTCGGCCGGCACGAGCAATGCCAGCGCGTCCTCACTGCCGGTGAGGGTGCTGAACAGGTGTCCGGCGAACAGCAGGCGTCCTTTGGCATCCGCGAAGCCAGCCATCACCGTGGTGTCCGGCCGGACGTCGGCGATTTCCCGGGTTAGCTGTCCCTGCAGGAACGGTTTGCGGTCGCTGCCGGTGACGGCAAGGACGCGAAGGTCATCGAGGGCAACGCTATGGAGCACGCAAGGCCTTGGAATCCCGGTACTTGGGGCCGGTGTGGTCTGGAGATAAGCCGTCCATTCTGGCACACTCGTTCTGTGTCCGGACCAGAACCCGTCAAGTCGTCAGAGGCCGACTCTGCCACGCCTGCTCTGCCGGATGCCGACACAGCCGTCCCGATTGCTGCACCTCCGGTGAAACTGCGCGAGATTGGCGGGCCAGCCGGCCCCGATCCCACCCGTTTTGGGGACTGGGAGCGCGGCGGCCGTTGCATTGATTTCTAGGGCAGTGATTGCCGAGTACCTGAAGTTCGCGTGGAGAGCCTGATGTCCCGAGAGTCACGGCCAGTGTCACGGCCAGTGTCGCCACACCTGCAGGTGTATCGCTGGCAAGTCAGCAATACGTTGTCCATTCTGCACCGCCTTACCGGTCTCGCCTTGTCACTGGGCGCGCTGGTGCTGGTTGGGTGGCTGCTCGCCCTGGCGTCCGGTCAGGCGGCGTTTGCACAGGTCAGCTGGGCATTTGGCAGTCTGCCGCTGCAAATCCTCCTGATCGGCTGGACCTTCTGCTTTTTCTTTCACCTCTGTAACGGCCTGCGGCATCTGGCCTGGGATGCGGATTACGGCTTCGACAAGGCAGTCGCCCGCCGGTCCGGCATTGGGGTCGTCATTGCGACTGTCATTCTGACCGGCATTTTCTGGTTCGTGGCCCTGACCGGAGCGGCGGTATGACCGGGGCCGCGGTATGAATCTCAAATCGCCTCTCGGTCGTGTCCTGGGTCTGGGCGCTGCCGGTACCGGGACCGAGCACTGGCTCGCCCAGCGACTGAGCGCGGTGGCGCTGGTGCCACTGACGATCTGGTTTGCGATTTCCCTGCTGACGCTACCCGCCCTCGATTTCTACACCGTGAATGCGTGGGTCGCGGCACCCCTGCACGCGATCCTGCTGGTGCTGCTGGTCGTGGCGCTGGTGTATCACTCCAGTCTCGGCGCGCAGGTGGTGGCGGAGGATTACGTGCACACCTCCAGCATTCGCGCCGTGGTTCTGATGCTGTTGCGCCTGCTGCACGTGGCGCTGGTGGTCGCCGGCGTCTTTGCTGTGTTCCTGATTGCCACGAGAGCGTCGCCATGACCGCGTCCTGTACCTTTGTGGACCACACCTACGATGTGGTCGTTGTCGGCGCGGGCGGAGCGGGGCTGCGTGCCACAGTGGGCCTTGCCGAAGCCGGCCTGTCTACCGCCTGCCTCACCAAGGTATTCCCGACCCGTAGTCACACGGTTGCCGCGCAGGGCGGAATCAGTGCGGCACTCGGCAACATGGGCGAGGACGACTGGCGCTGGCACATGTATGACACGGTGAAGGGCTCCGACTGGCTGGGTGACCAGGATGCCATCGAGTTCATGTGCAAGGAGGCAGCTGCCGCGGTTGTCGAACTCGAGCACTACGGCGTGCCGTTTTCGCGGACGGAAGACGGGCGGATCTATCAGCGGCCCTTCGGCGGAATGACGACGAATTTCGGCAAGGGCACCGCACAGCGCACCTGTGCCGCGGCCGACCGGACCGGCCACGCGATGCTACACACGCTCTACCAGCAGTCGCTGAAGCACCAGGCCAACTTCTTCGTCGAATTCTTTGCCATCGACCTGATGATGGACGACGGCGAGTGCCGGGGCGTGGTGGCGCTGGAGATGGCCACCGGCAAGCTGCATCGATTCCGCGCCCAGCGCACTATTCTCGCGACCGGCGGTTACGGTCGTGCCTACTTTTCGTGCACCTCTGCCCACACCTGCACCGGCGACGGCGGCGCGATGGCCCTGCGTGCCGGCCTGCCACTCCAGGACATGGAGTTCGTGCAGTTCCACCCGACCGGGATCTACGGCTCCGGCTGCCTCATTACCGAGGGCTCCCGCGGGGAGGGCGGCTACCTGACCAATTCTGCAGGCGAGCGCTTCATGGAGCGCTACGCGCCCAATGCCAAGGACCTGGCTTCCCGCGACGTCGTCAGCCGCGCGATGACCGTCGAGATCCGGGAAGGTCGGGGGGTTGGCGCCGACAAGGATCACATCCACCTGCACCTGGAGCACCTGGGGCCCGGTGTCATCCAGGAGCGCCTGCCGGGAATTGCGGAGACGGCGCGAATTTTCGCCGGCGTGGATATTACCCGGGAGCCGATTCCGGTCTTGCCCACCGTGCACTACAACATGGGCGGGGTGCCTACCAATGTTCAAGGCGAAGTACTCACGCTCAAGGATGGCAATCCTGACACGCTGGTGCCCGGCCTGATGGCCGTCGGCGAGGCCGCCTGCGTGTCGGTGCACGGCGCGAACCGGCTGGGGTCGAATTCACTGCTGGACCTCGTGGTCTTCGGCCGCTCAGTGGCGCAACGGTGTGCCGAAACGGTCGTGGCCGGGGCCCGGCAGAAGGCGCTGAAGGCCGACGCATCCGACCTGGCGGTCTCGCGCCTTGAAAGGCTGCGAAATGCCAATGGCAGTCGCGGTACGGCGGCGATCCGGCTTCAGATGCAGCGGATCATGCAGGGCCACGCCGCGGTATTCCGCACGGGTGAGACGCTGGAGCAGGGGGTCGCGGCGCTGCGCCAGTGCCTCGCGGCCTTCGCCGATGTTCGCGTCACGGATCGCAGCCTGATCTGGAACACCGATCTTGTGGAAACCCTCGAACTCGACAACCTGCTGGGCCAGGCCATGGTAACCATCACGGGAGCGGCCCAGCGTCACGAGAGTCGTGGGGCTCACGCCAGGGAGGACTTTCCGGCCCGGGACGATCAGCAGTGGCTGAAGCACACACTGGCCTGGATTAACGAACAGGGCGTCGTGCGTTTCGATGCCCGACCTGTCAGGTTGCAGACCCTCACCAACGACGTGGAGACGATCGCGCCAAAGGCGCGGACGTATTAACGATGGCCGAGTTTCGCCTGCCCGCCAATTCCCGCGTCGCGAAGGGCAAGACCCACGCGTCCCCCGTCACGCCGTCGAGTCCCGGCAAGGTCCGGCAGTTCCGGATCTACCGCTATGATCCCGATGCCGGTGGGAATCCGCAGCTCGATACCTACGCCATCGACACCGGGCGCTGTGGTCCCATGGTTCTCGACGCCCTGATCAAGATCAAGAACGAGATCGACTCGACACTGACCTTCCGTCGTTCGTGCCGCGAGGGCATCTGCGGATCCTGTGCGATGAACATCGACGGCGTGAACACGCTGGCCTGCACCCAGGCCATCGCGGATATCAGCGGTGATGTGAAGATTTATCCGCTGCCCCACCTGCCGGTGGTCAAGGATCTGGTCCCTGACCTCACCAACTTCTATGCGCAATACGCCTCGATCAAGCCGTGGCTGCAGACGCAAACGCAGACGCCACCGGACCGTGAACGCCTGCAGTCCAAGGAAGACCAGGAGCTGATCAACAGCCCGTCTGCCTGCATCCTCTGCGCCTGCTGTTCGACTAGCTGCCCCAGCTACTGGTGGAACAGCGACCGTTATCTGGGGCCCGCAGCGCTACTCGCCGCCTACCGCTGGCTGGTGGATACGCGGGACGAAGCCACCGGGTCCCGGCTGGATTACCTCGAGGATCCGTTCCGGCTGTATCGCTGCCACACGATCATGAACTGCACGAACGCCTGCCCCAAGGACCTGAATCCGGCAAAGGCCATAGCGGCCACCAAACGCATGCTTGCCGAGCGGCGCCTCTAGCGGGCGGCCAGCCTCGTGGACGCTACGCAACTGTCCCGACTGCGCTGGCGCTGCCGGCGCGGCATGCGGGAGCTGGATGTCCTCTTGCTGCGCTATCTCGACCGTGAGTTCGAGGCGGCAACTCCCTCGGCCCAGTCAGCATTCGAGCGCCTTCTAACCGCACAGGATCCCGAGATTCTCGACTTGCTGGCCGGCCGCCTGGTCGTCGACGATGCGGCGCTCAATGAGGTCATCCAGCGCCTTCTTGCCCAGTCCCGTCATTGAGCAGCGGGGATCCCGCCGGGTCCAGGGGTTCATCTGCTGCAGTGTTCTGCTGGCACTGGCGGTCATCGTCCGGAGTCCCCTGTCCTGGCTGCCGCAGGTGCTGGCAGTGTTGTTGGTGCTCATCAGCGGCGGACGGGAATTCCATCGCGCGTGGCCCGGTTCGCGGGGCTATCTCTGCCAGCTTCAGGTGACCCGGGACGGCCGCCTCCTGTGCGGCCTCGGGCAAAATCCGCGCGTCCTCGTTCCCGCCACTGTCCTGCACTGGTGGACGCTGGGCGGTTGGGTGGCCGGCCTGGTGGTGCATGGCGAAGGCGGGCAGCGCGGCCACGCCATCCTGTTCCGCGATCAACTGCGACCGGATCAGTGGCGACAGCTGAATCTGTGTCTGCGCCTCGGTCGGGCCTGAACCCGAATGTTTAACGTAGAATGAGTCTAGACGCTGCGTTGCATTAGCAGGCTATTGTCCAATGAGTGAAGCTCGCTGCCGAAATTCGGAGGCGTGTGTCACGCCCGACGAACTTTCCGGGAGTGGCTCTGTCTACCTGCCTGTAAGTTGCCGGCGCCCGTGATCCCGCCCTTGATCCAGAGAGGGACCCGCGGGCATGGCAACTAAGAGCGGCGATCAGATTCTCGTAGAACGTGCTCAGCGGGGTGATCGTCAGGCCTTTGACCTGCTGGTTCGGAAGTACCAGCAGAAAATCGTGAACCTGGTCATGCGATACGTACGCGATCCGACCGAAGCCCTCGATGTCTCCCAGGAGGCATTTGTAAAGGCCTACAGAGCCTTGCCGCGTTTTCGTGGCGACAGTGCGTTCTACACCTGGCTCTACCGGATCGCGATCAATACGTCGAAAAACTACCTGGAGTCGCTTCAGCGTAAACCTGTGGAGTACGACCTGGATGCTGCGGACCCGGCGTACGCCGAGCGCCATGCCCAGCTCCGGGATGACGAGACTCCGGAGGGTATCGCGATGCAGGAGCAGCTAGCGGAAATCCTCGATCAGGCGATCACGGCGTTGCCTGAAGAACTGCGAACCGCGATCATGCTCCGCGAGATCGAGGGGCTCAGCTACGAGGAGATCGCGACCGCGATGGATAGTCCCGTCGGGACGGTACGCTCGCGGATCTTCCGTGCTCGCGAAGCGCTTGACCTGGCGATCCACCCTTTGACTGATTCAGTTAAGCCGCGCGGAAGAGAGCCACGCTCATGACAACAGGTCCGGATTCCACGCCACGCGTTGAC
This sequence comes from uncultured Chromatiaceae bacterium, assembly GCA_964587605.1. Classification (GTDB taxonomy): domain Bacteria; phylum Pseudomonadota; class Gammaproteobacteria; order Steroidobacterales; genus SHZI01. The sequence goes on along the minus strand of CAZPNN010000240.1, from coordinate 9,784 downwards.
GAGCAGCTATCGGCCAGGCTGGACGACGAACCGCCGGCCGGGGCGCTGGAGCTGCTGGCCACCCGCCTGGCGGAGGCGCCGGAACTGCGCGCACGGGTTGCCCGTTATGCCCTGATCGGCAGCCGCCTCCGGGCCGGCCGAACGGGCAATCTGGCCGTCGAGCTCGCGGCGCTCCGGCTGGGCGACCGGGTGCGGGCGGCTGTTGATGGCCCGCCAGAACCAGCACAGCTGGCAGATGGCCGGCGCAGCGGTCGATGGTTGCCATACGCCATTGCTGCTGGTGTCGCATTGCTGGCGGTTGCCCTGATCCCGCTGGTGCGCATGGCGAATTACCCCGTACCGGTCGACCGTCGGATTGCAGAGTCTTCCGTTCCGCTGGCCGTTGTGGCTCCGGCGTCTTTCTCTTCGGACCGGATGACCAGTTATCTGGTGTACCACGGCGAGTACTCGGGGATGCTCTCTGCCAAGGTCACGGATTCGAACATCATTAATCATCGTCTGACCGCCATGGCCGTGCCGCCTGCCGTTGGCGCCTCCGCTCGATGATCAGGCGCTCGCGCAGCCGTCCGGGATTGGCTCTAGTCATCACTATCGCGGCATTTCCGGCGGAGGGCAGCGATGATCCGCGCGGCTGGCTCGACCGCATGGGCTACGCGCTGGAGTACCTGAACTACGAGGGCACGCTGGTCCAGGTGCAGGGCGTCGATGCAGCCGTCATGCGGATCGTCCACCGCGTGGAAGACGGTGTGCCGACGGAACGAATTACGGCGATGGACGAGGTCGGCCGGGAGATCATCCGCCGGGCCGAGGACGTGACCTGGATTCTGCCCGATCAGCAGGCGGTGCTGGTTGAACAGCGAGGCAACGCCGGCCAGGCCACCAGCCCTCTCCGGGAACAATTTTCAGGCGATATGCACTTCGATGACCGGTACTACCGGCTGGCCATTGCCAACGGCGGGAATCTGGTGGGCCGTGAGACCCACGTCATCACCGTGCGACCCACCGACGGCTATCGCTACGGTTATCGCCTGTGGCTGGATCACGCGACTGCCATGCCCCTGAAAGTCCAGATCGCGGGTGACGACGGCGTTGTCGTGGAGCAGTTACTTTTCTCTGATATCCGTCTGCCGGAGCGCATTCCGGCGTCGGCGGTGCAGCCGTCGCTGACGATCGACAGCTTTACCTGGCGACGGTCGCCGCCGGCACCGGCCGTCGAAACGGATCCCGCGGTGGCTTCCGGAGCGGTGGTCTGGAGTGTGGCGACACTACCGCCGGGATTCAGCCTGCGGGCGGTACGCTCCCAGCGCCCGGACCCTGGCGAGGCACCTCTCGATCACCTCGTCTACTCGGACGGAGTAGCCAGTGTGTCCGTCTTCATTGCGGCGGGTGTGGCGGTTGCCGAGCAGGGCGAGGGACCGGCAAAAATGGGCGCGGCGAACGCCTTCACGACGACGACCAATGGTTTCCTGGTGACAGCCGTCGGCGAAGTTCCGGTCCGTACTGTCGAGACGATGGCCAGGTCCGTACGACTCGCCGTACACCCGGCTGTAAATCCGAAGCCGTAATACTGGTGCTGGATCTGGTTGTCTACAGTCGCCGTGGGTGCCACCTCTGCGAACTGATGCTCGAGGAACTGGTGCCCCTGTGCCGGGACCGGGCCACGATCCGCGTGCTGGACGTCGACAGCCGTGACGACTGGCGGTTGGCCTTTGGCAGCCGCGTGCCCGTGCTGTGCACAGCGGACCGGGAGGTCAGCGTCGCCCGCCTGGATCGCAAGGCGCTTCTCGCGCTCCTTGACGGGCCCCGCTGAGCAGGCTCCGCAGGCGACCGGCAGGGCTCGCGTGATACCCTACGGCCGGTTTTTTGGTGGCTGACAGTACCCGTGGATTTTGCCCTTATTCTGGTTATCGCGACTGCCCTCACCGGTTTCATCTGGGCCGTGGATGTCGCGTGGCTACGCCCGCGACGGCTGGCGGTCGCTGCCAATGGCGGAGCAGGAGCTGCCGTCGACGGCGTCCCGGAACCGGTCGTGGTCGAGTACGCCAGGTCGTTCTTCCCGATCCTGCTGGTCGTGCTGCTCATCCGGTCCTTCCTCTTTGAGCCGTTCCGGATTCCATCGTCATCCATGCTGCCGACGCTGCTGATCGGCGACTTCATTTTCGTGAACAAGTACACCTACGGCCTGCGGCTGCCGGTCCTGAACACCGAGATCCTCGATCTTGGTTCGCCGGAGCGGGGCGACGTGGTGGTGTTTCGACTGCCGGCCGACCCGTCAACCAACTACATCAAGCGGCTGGTGGGCCTGCCCGGAGACTCGATTAGGTATCTGAACAGCCAGATTTACGTGAATCAGTTGCCGGTGAGGGTAACGCTCACGGGCCCCTATCACGGCGAGCAGCCAGGATCTATTCTGGGCCGGGAGCAACTGGGCGAACACGAGCACGACGTGCTGTTCATGCCGGGGCGCGGGAGTGTCGAGGGAACATTCATCGTTCCGGCCGGCTACTATTTCATGATGGGTGACAACCGCGATAACAGCCGGGACAGCCGCTACGATGGCGTCGGAATGATTCCGGACGGCAATGTGGTGGGCAAGGCTGTCCGGATCTGGATGAACTGGGATTTCCCCGGCATGCCGGGCTGGCAGCGGATTGGCCGGGGCATCGAATAGCGGGCCGGTTGCGGAAGCGTCCGTACGGGTTGGGTTTGGGTCAATGGTGAGGTGCAACATGCGGCAACGGCAACAGGGAATAACGGCGATCGGCTTTATCCTGATCGCATCGCTGGTCGGGCTGGTGGGCTATGGGGCGGTCCGGCTGGTGCCGGTCTACATGACCCAGATGCAGATTCGCCAGTTGCTGGCGGATCTGAAGACCGAGTACGACGGCAACGCGGCCAATATGACGCGACTGCAGACCGAAATTGGCAAGCGCCTGGATATTGACGCTATCACCTATCCGAAGCGGCAGGATTTCGTCATCACCAAGACTGACGCCGGCCTGAAGGTGTCTGTCGAGTATGAAGACAGCGTGCCGTACCTTGGCAATCTGTCCCTGATGGCCGCTTTCGACAATTCGGTCGAGATCCGGCGGTGATTCCGCCGGCCGACTGGGCCTCTGGCGCACTCGGCTATCGGTTTCAGGATGAAGCACTGCTGGAGCTGGCACTGACTCATCGCAGTGCCGCCGGCGGCAACAACGAGCGACTCGAATTTCTCGGTGACGCCGTGCTTGGCCTCGCGATGTCAGAAGCCCTGTACACCTCGCATCCCGAGGCCGACGAAGGCACCTTAAGCCGCCTCCGGGCCCGGCTCGTCCGGCGGGAAACCCTTGAGGAAGTAGCGCGGGAACTGGCGCTGGGCGACCTGTTGCGGCTCGGCGCCGGCGAGCATCGATCCGGGGGTCATCGTCGTGCGTCGATCCTGGCAAACTCGCTGGAGGCGGTGCTCGGCGCCATTTTTCTGGACGGCGGCTGGCGCGTCACTGAGGAGGTCATCCTGAAGCTGATGGGCTCGCGTCTCGCCAGCCTCGATTCCGGCAAAGACCTCCGCGACCCGAAGACCCGTCTGCAGGAATTCCTGCAGGGCCGGGGGCATGCATTGCCGACCTACGACGTGGAGCGGGTGAGCGGTTCTGCGCACGCCCAGCACTTCGACGTTATCTGCCGGCTGGCGACTCCCGGCCTGGAGGTTCGCGGCGAGGGCGCCAGCCGACGGGCTGCCGAGCAGCAGGCGGCCCTGCAGGCGCTGCGCGAGCTTGGCGCCGATGGCTGAAGATTTTCGCACCGGGTACGTGGCCATCGTGGGCCGCCCGAACGTGGGCAAGTCCACTCTGGTCAATGCGCTGGTTGGCCGCAAGATCAGCATTGTCACGCCGCGCCCGCAGACTACGCGTCACGCCATCGTCGGCGTCCTGACGCGGGCTAATGCGCAGGTATTGTTCGTGGATACTCCCGGCCTGCACACGCGGATGCGCAGCCTCCTGAACCGAGCCATGAACCGTGCGGTCGAGGGCGCCCTGGTTGGGGCTGACGTGGCGCTTTTCGTCGTCGAGGCAGGCGTCTGGAAAGCAGCCGACAGTTTCGTACTGGAGCATGTCCTGGCAGCAAAGATTCCGGTGATTCTGGCGGTCAACAAAGTGGACCTGGTACGGCCGAAGTCCACGCTGCTGCCGTATCTGTCGGCGTGCGAGCGCCGCGCGACGTTTGAGGCCATCGTGCCCATTTCCGCTGCCGGTGCCGATAACCTCGACCGGTTGCTCGAGCTGCTCACGGGCCTGCTGCCCGTTGGGCCACCGCTGTACCCGCTTGATGCCACCACCGACCGGAGCATGGAATTCCGGGTGGCCGAGATCATTCGCGAGAAACTGCTGATCGCCTTGCGGCAGGAGGTGCCGTATGGCCTCGCTGTTGAAATCCTGGCCCTCGAACAAAAGCCGGGTGTCGTGCTGGCCGACGCATTGATCTGGGCAGACCGCGACTCCCACAAGGGAATCGTCGTTGGCAAGGGCGGCGCGACCATCAAGGAAGTGGGAACGGCGGCACGTCTTGAACTCGAGAAGATTTTTGGCCTCCGCTTCTACCTCGAGACCCATGTCAAGGTGAAAACCAACTGGGCCGATAACGCCCGGGTTCTGCAACAGTTCGGGTTCGAGTCGAACTGAATGGGCGGAGCGACATCGGGCGCGGAACTGGAAGATGCGTTTGTACTCCACACCCGGCCTTACCAGGAAACGAGCCTGACCCTGGAAGCGCTGGGCGCCCACCACGGCCGCGTCGGCCTGATTGCCAAGGGGGCCCGACGGCCAAGTTCACGGTGGCGCAGTGTGCTCCAGCCCTTCCTGCCAGTCCGCCTGTCGTGGTCCGGTCGTGGTTCCCTGCACACGCTCTGCGTCGCCGAGCCCGCCAGTTTCGCGCCATCCCTGGGCGGACTGGCGCTGATGGGCGCGTTTTACCTCAATGAACTCATCCTGAATTTCGTGCGCCGGGGTGATCCCCACCCGGGCCTGTTCATTGCCTACTCACAGGCGCTGGCTGACCTTCGATCCGGTGGTGATCCTGAACCGCCCCTGCGGCGCTTTGAACTGCAGATGCTCGCTGAGGTAGGTTATGGGCTCAACCTTGATCACGACGTGCTGAACGACGTGCCGCTCGACCCTGGCGCACTCTACGAGTATCGCCTCGAGCACGGGCCGGTCCCGGCTGCGGCCGGCGGTGGCGGACTGACCCTGCCCGGCGCCCAGCTGCTGGCTATTGGCCGCGGCGACCTGCAGTCGCCGGCCGTTCTGTCCGCAGCCAGGCGACTGCTGCGCTCGGTGCTCGCCCACTACCTGGATGGCCGGACTCTGAAAACCCGGGAGGTACTGGCGTCGATGCGCCGCTAGAATGGTGCCCGCCATGAGCTCCCGAATTCCCAGCCTGCTTCTCGGTGTCAACGTCGACCACATCGCCACTTTGCGAAAGGCGCGTGGCACGCGGTACCCGGACCCCACCCAGGCCGCCTTGCTGGCCGAGCAGGCGGGGGCAGATAGCATCACGGTGCACCTGCGCGAGGACCGACGCCACATCCAGGAGGCGGATTTGCCCCGTATGCAGTCCCTGTTGCAGACCCGGATGAATCTTGAGCTGGCCCTGGCGCCCGACATCATTGCGATCGCTTGCCGGATCCAGCCGGCGGACTGCTGTCTGGTGCCTGAGCGTCGCGCCGAGCTCACCACCGAGGGCGGGCTGGATGTCAGCGCCCATTTCGATGCGGTGGTCGAGGCCTGCCGGCAATTTGCGGCGCACGGTATCCGGCCCGGGCTCTTTATCGATCCCGACCAGCGCCAGATCGAAGCGGCCGTGCGCACCGGCGCGCCTGTCATCGAGTTGCACACCGGCGGGTATGCGGACGCGACGACCAGTGAGCAGCGCGCGGCGGAACTGTTCCGGATCGCCGGGGCCGCTCGCCTGGCGGTGTCGGCGGGCCTGGAAGTGCACGCCGGTCACGGCCTCAATTACCACAACATCGGCCCCATAGCGGCCATAGTCGACATCGTCGAAGTGAACATCGGGCATGCCATCGTGGCGCGAGCCCTGTTCACGGGACTGGCGGCCGCTGTGGCTGACATGAAGCAGCTCATGCGTGATGCCAGGGCCACATGATTTTCGGCGTCGGCACAGACATTCTCAAGGCCGAGCGGGTTGCCTCGGTCTACAAGCGCTTCGGGGCGCGCTTCGTCCGGCACCTGCTTATGCCGGAGGAGTTACGGGATTTCGAGCAGACACGCAATCACGTGCGCTTCCTCAGTATGCGTTTTGCCGCGAAGGAAGCCATCGTCAAGGCGCTCGGAACCGGCTTTGCCAACGGGATGTGGATTCGGGATACCGGCGTCGTGCACGATCAGCGTGGCAAGCCGGAAATAATCTTTTCCACGCGGGGCCAGGCAGTGTGCCGGACCTTCGGTGTTGGTGGCGGGCACTTGAGCCTGTCCGACGAGGCGGGCCTGGTTGTGGCCGTCGCCATTCTGATGAAAGCCTGAGCCATGCGCGCACTCGTGTTCGATATTGAGACGATTCCCGACGTTGATCTTGGGAAGCGGTTGTTCAATCTGGAGGGCTTGTCCGACGAGGATGTGAGCAAGGCGATGAGTTTTCACCGGCTTCAGGAAACGGGGTCGGACTTCCTGCCGCTGCATCAGCACCGGATCGTCGCGATCTCGGTTGTCTGGCGCTATCGCGACGGGCTGAAAGTGATGAGCCTGGGAGATCCCGACAGCCCTGAGCGGGACCTGGTGGCGAAGTTCTTTGAAGTTATCGAGAAGTACACCCCCGACCTGATTTCATGGAACGGTGGCGGCTTTGATCTGCCGGTACTGAATTACCGGGCCCTGTTGCATGGTATCCAGGCGCCGCGCTACTGGGAGCTCGGCGAAAATGAAACCGGCTTTCGCTACAACAACTACCTGAGCCGGTTTCACTGGCGACACCTCGATCTCATGGATGTGCTGTCAGCCTGGCAGGGGCGCTCGCGCGCCAGCCTGAGCGATATGGCCACCCTGCTGGGATTTCCCGGAAAACTGGGCTTTGGAGGAGGTCAGGTCTGGGATACCTGGCTTAAGGGTGATATCGGCGCCATTCGTGACTACTGCGAGACCGACGTGATGAACACCTACCTCATCTGGCTGCGCTTCCAGTTTATGCGCGGACACCTCGATGAGCCCGGTCTTGCCGAGGAAATGGCCAGGGTCCAGCGGTTTCTCGAGGGGGCGCCGGCCACTCACTGGCAGGCATTCGCTGCGGCGTGGACGGCGCGCTCAACTGAAGTGGCCTCGCCACCGAAACCCGCCTCGTGACCGCGTTACCCGCTACCGAAATCGCCGAGGTCACCGCGCTGACGCTGGAGGGCAGAGGGGTATTGCGGCCTGCGGGCAAACGCGTCCTCGTACCCGGCGCCCTGGCGGGCGAGGAAGTTGCTTTTCAGCGCCGGCGCCGGCGTCGAAATTACGATGAAGGCGTACTGGTGGAGGTTCGTCGTGCCTCCGCCGACCGGGTTCCGCCCGGCTGCGAGTACTTCGGCACGTGTGGCGGCTGCTCACTGCAACACCTGTCGCCCGACGCGCAGCTCACGATGAAGCAGGCGACGCTGATCGACAGCCTCGCGCGCATTGCTGATCTCACGCCGGCGGAGGTATTGCCCCCGGTCCGTGGCGCGGTGTGGGGCTACCGGCGGAAGGCGCGGCTCGGCGTCCGACATGTTGAAAAGAAGGGCCGGGTGCTGGTCGGCTTTCGCGAGTCCGAAAAGCCCTGGGTGGCCGACATGCTGAGCTGTGCAACGGTCGAGCCCGCGATCAGCCGGCTGATTGAGCCCTTGTCCGCGCTTATTGATTCGCTGTCCGTGCGTGCTCGCCTGCCGCAGGTGGAAGCCACGGTGGCAGACAATGCCACGGCCCTTGTGCTGCGGGTGCTGGATCCGCCGACGCCAGCCGATCGGGACAAGCTCCTGCACTTTGCGGCCAGCCACGGGGTGCGAATTTACCTGCAGCCGGGCAATCCGGAGTCGGTGACCGACCTCGATCCGGAGCCGGGCAGGGAGGAACTGCACTACCGGATTCCGGACTTCGATGTCACGCTGACCTTTGGCCCGACGGATTTCATCCAGGTGCACGGTGAGGTAAACCGGCTGATGATCAACCAGGCACTTGCGTTGCTCGCCCCGGTGCCGACGGATCGCGTACTCGACCTGTACTGCGGGATTGGCAACTTCACGCTGCCGCTCGCGCGACGTGCCGGCGAAGTTGTCGGGCTCGAGGGCGCGTCGACGGCAGTCAGTCGCGGTCGGGACAATGCACTGCTGGCGGGCCTTGCCAACACGCGCTTTATCGAGGCTGACCTTTCCGGCGCCGGCGCCGAGGGCGCCTGGACCCGCGAGCGCTTCGACCTGGTGTTGCTCGACCCGCCCCGGACGGGCGCCGCCGAACTGCTGCCGGCGCTTGGCAAGGTCGCCGCCCGGCGAATCGTTTACGTGTCCTGCCACCCGGGCACGCTGGCCCGCGATGCCGGGCTGCTGGTTCGCGAACAGGGCTACCGGCTGGCCGCCGCTGGCGTCATGGACATGTTCCCGCACACCAGTCACGTTGAATCCATGGCGTTGTTCGAGCGTCCCTGACGGCCATGCCTGACTCTCCGGTGGAGCTCGCCGTCAGCCTGACGCGGCAAACCCTTGAGGTGCGCCGGGCTGGCCGGGTCGAGCGCGAGTTTCTCGTCTCGACCTCCCGCTACGGACCCGGCGAGCAGTACGGCAGCCTGTGTACGCCGCGCGGACGGCACGTCATTCGCGCGAAGATCGGCCACGGCTTGCCCGAGGGCGCCGTGTTCCGGGCCCGACGGCCGACCGGCGAGATTTTTTCGCCCGAACTCCTGCTGGCGGCGCCACGCCGCGACTGGATCTTGAGCCGAATCCTCTGGCTCTCCGGGCTTGAGCCCAAGCGCAACCGGCTTGGAAACGTGGACTCGATGCGCCGCTATATCTACATTCACGGTACGCCGGATCACGAGCCGATGGGCGTGCCGTTCTCCCACGGATGTATCAGAATGCGTAACGCCGAGGTGTGCTGGCTGTTCGACGTGGTCGCGCCGGGCACCCCGGTGAACCTGCTTCCCTGACTGACTGGTTGGACTGACGCACAATGACTCTCGGGCCCCTGATGCTGGATGTCGAAGGCCTGGCGCTGACGCCCGCCGAGCGGGCCAGGCTTCAGGATCCGCTCGTTGGCGCCGTCATTCTCTTCAGCCGCAATTTTCAGGACCGCGACCAGGTCCGGCAGCTGGTGGCGGAGATCCGCGCCCTGCGGTCGCCTCAGTTGCTGATTGCCGTCGATCAGGAAGGCGGGCGCGTCCAGCGCTTTCGCGAGGGCTTCTATCGGCTGCCGCCACTGCGCTGGCTGGGACACCAGTTTGATCTCGACAACGAGCAGGGGCGGCGGCTGGCGCAAACCTGCGGCTGGCTAATGGCGGCCGAGGTGCTGGATACGGGCGTGGATTTCAGCTTTGCGCCCGTGGTGGACCTTGACTACGGCACCAGCGAGATCATCGGTGACCGTTCCTTTCATCACGATCCGCAGATCGTCGCGGAACTTGCCTCGGCGTATGTGCTCGGTATGCACAAGGCGGGAATGATTGCGGTGGCGAAGCATTTCCCCGGCCATGGCTATGTGGTGGCCGATTCCCATCTGGACCTGCCGGTGGACCCGCGCACGCTGACGGATCTCTATGACGACCTGCTCCCCTACGGGCGGCTCATCCGCCC
>CAZPNN010000239.1:0-11512 GCA_964587605.1 uncultured Chromatiaceae bacterium | reverse complement strand
GGCTGGAGGAGTTGCTCGCGAACCGCCGTGAGCCCCCGCCGGTGCACAGCGACGCCGATATTCACGTCCTGGTGGCGCCGTCCTGGGGCGAGCAGACCATCCTGCCCGTTTGCGGTGACGCCCTGGTGGCAGCGCTGCTCGACGCCGGCTTTCGCGTCACATTGCGTCCCCACTATCAGACGCGCTGGATGACCCCCGGGGTGATTGACCGGATCGCGGACCAGCACCGCGCCAATTCCCGCTTCAGCCTGATCGAGCAATTGGGCGAGAGCGACTCGCTGCATGACTCGCACGTGATGGTCACGGACTGGTCCGGTGCAGGGCAGGACTACGGCATGGGGCTCGAGAAGCCGGTGCTTTACATCGACGTGCCGCCGAAGGCGCGCAACGACACCTGGCCGGAACTGGGCATGGAGCCCTTCGAGTCTTACGTGCGCACGCGGCTCGGTGCGCTGCTGAAGCCGGACGCCGTCGCCGATGCGCCAGCCCGGATCCGCGCGCTGGTGGCCAACCCGGCCCGGTTTCGGGCCAGCGTCGCCACCCTGCGCGACGACTGGGTCTATAACCTCGGCGGAAGCGGTCCGGCCGGGGCAGTTGCCATCGCCCGAATCGCCGCGGAACTCGAGGCAGCACGGTCCGCGACGGGGGCTGGCCCGTGATGCGGCGGGCGCTCTATCGCTGGGCTGGCTGGTTCCTGACCGCAAACGCCGGCCTTTACCTGGTGGTGGCGCTGCGCTACCTGCCGGCGTGGTCGTGGCCGGATTCGGCGGTGGCGGCCGCCTACGTTCCGCTCGCGATGCTCGGCCAGATGACGCTGCTCGCTGTCGTGCTGCCGTTTCTGGTGGTCGGTCCCCTGATCGCGGTCTGGCCAGCTCGCCGGGTGGTCATGCCCGTGGCGGTACTGATCGTGACGCTTGGTCTGGTGCTGCTGGTGGTCGACACCAATCTCTTTGTCGAGCGGCGATTCCACCTGAGTCTCTTCACCGCCGTACTTTTTGATACGGCGACCTGGGTGTTCGTGGGTATCGTGTTCGTGATCGCGCTGGCCTTCGAAGCACTGCTCGCCGGAACGCTTCATCGCTGGCTGGCCAGCCGCAATCGCCCGTCCGGCGGGCGGTTGCTGGCCGCGACTCTCACGCTGTGCTGGCTTTCGAGCCAGGGTTTGCATGTCTGGGCAGATGCGATTGGCTACAGCCCCGTGACCCGCTTCACGGCGATGATGCCGCTTTACTACCCGGTGAGTGCCAAGCGTACGCTGGCCCGGCTTGGCTGGCTCGACGAGGAGCGCGTGCGCCAGGCCCACCTGCTCCGGCGGGCCGCCGCGACGGCTTCCGGCGATCTCAACTACCCCCTTCGGCCCCTGCAGTGCCCGGGCGCCACTGGAGTTCCGCACAATGTCCTGTGGATTCTCATCGATGCGCTGCGGCCCGATGCCATTGACCCGGTAACGAGCCCGAACGTGGCGGCGTTCCGCGAAGCCGGTCAGTCATTTGCGAATCACTGGAGCGGCGGCAACTCGTCGCGAATGGGACTGTTCTCGATGTACTACGGCCTGCCCAGCACCTACTGGCAGGATTTCTACGATATACAGCGGCCGCCGGTATTGCTGGACGAGTTCCGTCGCCAGGGTTACACGCTGATGACGTCCAGCGCCGTGGGTTACGGCAGCCCCACGCTGATCGACCGGACGGTGTTTGCCGGCGTTGCCGGCCTCAAGCCGGAATCGGCGGCGAGTGGTGTCGAGAAAAACCGGGCCGTGACCGGCGACTGGCTGCAGTGGCTGGACGCGCGGCATGCAACGTCGCCATTCTTTGCCTTTCTCTATTACGACCCACCAGTTACCGAGGGCAGTGTGGCCGCCGGTCTGCCCGCGGATGATCGCTATGCCGCCAACGTGCAGGCGCGGACCCTCTGGCAGCAGTATCGCCAGGGGGTACACCTGGTGGATGGCGAAGTAGCGCGCGTGCTTGCGGCGCTCGACTCGGCAGGGCTCAAGGACAACACGCTGGTGATCATCACCAGCGATCACGGTTATGAATTCGACGATTACGGGCTCGGGTACTACGGCCACGCGGGCAACTTTGGTCCCTGGCAGTTGCGGGCCACGCTGCTGATGCGCTGGCCGGGGAAGGCGGCGCAGGTGTTCGAACACCGCACGTCGCACATGGACCTGCCAGCCACGCTCCTCGAGGGTCTGCTGGGTTGCACCAACCCACCGGGTGATTACAGCGTCGGACGAAATCTCTTTGACGGCGTCTCCTGGGACTGGATCATCGCCGGCAGTTACCACGCCCACGCGATCGTCGAGCCCGACAAGGTGATGGTCTCCGAGCCCGGTGGCTTTGCCGAGGTGCTGGGGACGGATTACCGGCCGGTGGCTGATGCTCATCTGGATCCGCAACGGATCGAGGAAACCCTGCGTGCGATGCGCCGCTTCTACCGCTGAGTCAGTCCGCACGTTCCGCGTTGTGGTGTTCGCGCTGTGCGCACTGATATCCGGGCTCACGCCAGCGGTCGCGCATTCCGCCGCCGTGACGCTGACCGGCGAGCGCCAGCTGATCCAGATCAATCTCACTGGCGGGCTTCCCGGGCGCTGGGAAAGTTGCCGGTCCGTGTGCACTTCCGGAGAGCAGCCGCTGACATTGATCGGGCCGACGGGGGACAGCCCCCGGCTCGCCTGGCGCGTCCCCGGCGACGAAACGGCTACGCGTGTGCTGGACAACCTGGACTATGCGCATGAGGTGCGGCAGACGGCCGCCGGCGCCACCGTGCTGCTGACCTCGCGAGAGCCATTTCAGGGCATCCGGCTGGTCCATCGCTACCGTTTCAGCCGGGCCGGCCGCACGTTGTCAGCATCGTTGCAGGTGCCGGCCGGCGCGCGCCTCGACCTGATCGGCGGGCCGGCACTGGCCGGGGAGCCGCTGGCGGGTCTCGGCAGCCTTTATACGGACGAAAGGGTGGTGCTGATCAACGCGGGCGGACAGCAAACACTGGGCGGCGCCGCAGGTGTTGTCAGCGAGCGCCTGCTGCCCGCCGGGGAGTGGGCCGGAATTCGCGGCCGCTTCTGGACGGTGTTGATGCAGGCGGACGCGCCGCTGCGCCTCGACGCCAGCAAACCGGAACGAAGGGCGCCGGTGTTGTCGCTACGCCGGGACAGTGACGGCTCCGGCAGTGTCGAGTTGCGCGTCTACGGCGGGCCCGTGGCGCCGGCGGACCTCAAGGCCGCCGCGCCGGAACTCGACGGCATGCTTTACGCCGCCCTGTGGCAGTGGCTGCGCGTTCTGGCTGCCGGCCTGCGCACCATTCTCGAATTCTGGCAGGGCGTCGTCGGCAACTGGGGACTCGCGATCATGTTGTTGTCCCTGTCGGTGAAAGTGCTGATGTGGCCCCTGACCTGGGTGGCAGAGCGCTGGCAGGCGGACGTCAATCGCCAGCAGAGCCTGCTCGCGCCGGAACTCGCCGCGATCAAGCAGGAGTTCAAGGGGGAGGAAGCGCACAACAGGACGCTCGCGGCGTACCGCAAGCACGGTATCAGCCAGTTCTACACGCTGAAGAGCCTGGCAGGCTTCCTCGTTCAGATCCCGGTGTTTATCGCCGCCTTCGACATGCTGGGTGAGAATTTCGGGCTGAGCGGCGCCTCCTTCCTGTGGGCGCAGGACCTGGCGCTCACCGACAGGGCAGTCGCCCTGCCCGTGATGATCCCGTTCTTCGGCGGGCATCTGAACCTGCTGCCCGTGCTGATGACCGCCTTCACGATCCTCGCCGCACGCCTGCAGGAAGACGCGAGCCTGGCCGCGGAATTACGGTCTGCCCAGCGGTTGCGTCTGTACGGGATGGGCGCGCTGTTCTTCGTGCTGCTCTACACCTTCCCGGCCGGGATGGTGCTGTACTGGACCACCAACAACCTGCTGCACCTGGGGAAGATCCTGATCAGTCGACTTCGCACGCGGCGCGGCTAACAGGCGCCGGCTACCCGGTTGGTTCAGCCAGCGGCGGCGCTGGTTGGCCGCCACCGCGTGGCCCATGGCCTCCTGGCAGAACGCCGTTCCGGCAGGTACTCCGGCAATGCGATCAGTTGTGCGGCGGCTTTTGCCAACCGTTGCTTCATTTCCAGCAGGATGGACTGCATCGCGTAGTCGGACCCGCGGCTCTCCGCAATGACACAGTGGCAGTACAGCGAGAAGTACTGCATGTACTGCTCCCGGTAATCGGCAAACTCGCTGGTGAAGCAAGTGTCGTTCATCAACTCGATTTCAAGGTGATCGGCGCAGAAGAGGCTCGAGTTGGACTGCAGGTAACGTCGGTGTTCGCTGACAACTGCGCGGCTGTAATCGGTCGGGCCGTAGAACACCTGGAATAATGTCTCGCGGTCGCGACCATTTACCTGGGAGTCCCGCAGGTATTCAAACAGCGCCTGGCGGTGCAGGAGGACAAAGGTCGTTTGCCGAAGCCGTACCAGTTGTTCCCGCCGGTTGCGCGTGGCGGCTACTTTTTGCATGAGCGGGTAGTGAAATGCGCCCCAGCGGCGATAGGCGGATGGCTGGTCGAGCAGGCGCGTGATGACGCGTCTCTCGTCGTCGGTGCCGGAGTAGCGCAGCACGTCCAGACGCGATTCGGAGACATCCATCAGCATGCCGGGCGTCAGCAGTCGGGAGGACATTGCGGTGCTCTTGGTTATTGTTTGTTGTCGGCTAACCCCACGTCTTGCTGCCACAGTAGCAGGCAACTGGAAACCAAGTCACGCAAGTTGGTCGGGTGGCGGGGTGCGCGCGCCCCGGTTTATTCACTGCCAGTCGAGACAAATCACCTTAGCGATTGATAAGAAATGGTTTTCAATCTGTCAGCCGGGCAGCAACATCTCGCGGTGCCAGCGGCGGAAGGCGACGGCGGGGGCATCGGTGGCTACCGAGATTTCGATACCGTCGTCCACCGCGCCACGCTGAGACTCAACAACGACCCGGTCCTCGTCGAGGATCGTGTGATCGACGCTGGCCATGCGTGCCGTGATCGTGGCGGGGTCAGCCCCGGCAGGCATGCGGCGGACGGTCATCACCCGCGTGTGACTGGCGTCCACCGGGATCGAGAACAAATGCAACTTGGCTTCGGCGCTGCCGCCGAAGTGCAACACCGAGAGGTTCGGCCGGTACCAGTCGACCCGAAAGGCCTGCCGGCGGCTGGTGAAATAATTCAGTGTTTCGAAGCCCCAGTCGTGTTCCACGACGTCAACCTGGGCAATGCCGCCGCTCTCGGCATAGTCGTGCGTCCACGCCCCGATGGTGTCGCGGTGCAGGTAGGATGGGTGAGCGAAGTCAAAGAAGTTCTCAACGGCGCGGGTCCAGTGCGCGCTCCAGTGCTGCGAGTAGGTGCCGTACTGTTGCGCGGGCGCCCGAAGCGACTCGGGCAGGGTTGGTAATGGAGGTGGCTCGCCGCGAAGTAGCCCCGTGTAGATCCACAGGGCGCCGGCCATTTCGGTTACCGGGACGGCGGCGGCGGAGATCTTCGCCAGCGCGCCCGGATTCAGCTCATTCAGCGGCACCCGGCCGCAGCTGCCGTCACCGCGAAAGCGCCAGCCGTGGTAGAGGCACTGGAGTTCACCGTCGCTGGTCACCGTGCCGAGCGACAACGCCGCGCCACGATGGGGGCAGCGATCGAGCAGGGCATGCCAGGTGCCGGCGGCGTCGCGGAAGACGGCGAGCGTCTCGCCGGCGACCATCACTTTCATCGGATTGTCGGTGAGCTCCACAAGCGGAACAGCGGGCGTCCACTGGCGGCGCAGTAGCGGGAACAGCGCCGTTGCAGAACTCGACGCGGCGTGGCCGGATTGCTGGATTTTGCCGCCTGCATCCCGGGTTGAGTCCCGCGGCATCAGCTTTTGCTCAGCCCGTCGCCTGAACGGGCGCGCGGATCGGCCCGGTGCCGGTTTCCGCTGTCGCGGCTGGTATCAGCGGCACTGATTCGAGTACCCAGGCTCTGGATTCGCGGCGCGCCGGCGAAGGAATGGCGAACATCGCATCGCCCCGTTCGTGTGCCTTGCGCATTGCCTCGGTGTCGATGCGCCAGCCGCGACGCGTCCACTCATCGAGGCTGTCGCGATACAGGTAGATCACCTTGTCGGCCGGCATGAGCAATTCGCGGGCGCGTGAGGGTGGCGTCTTCATCGGCTTCAGTCGCTCGATGACTTTGCGGTCCTGCTCGGCGATGGCAAAGTTGCGCTTGGTGACAATGCTGTCGACCCACTTTGGCAGCAGCGTGTTCCGCAGGCAGACCAGGAAGATCCTGGTGTTGTACTCGTCGACAGGAGTTTCGAAAATGTACTGGTGAATCCAGCGAGTCGGCGTGAGGTGGATTTTCGTCCACAGGTTGTTTGGCCCGACGTGCCCGGAGCCCGCCTCGAGGTCGCCGTCGAAGTTGCGGGCCCAGCGCATCACCGGGTTCCTGATCGGCGGCGCCTGGAAGTTAAGCATGAAGCCGAAGCCCCACGGAGTGGTTTCGATCGCCGGATCACCAACCCTGTAGTCGTCCTTCTCGCCGGAATAGCCGTGAGTCGGGTGCACGAATTCATTGTGCGCCGGATCAAGGCCGTTCTCAACGTTGCGTTCGTAGTTCGATTCCCACGCGTAGTCGACGATCGTGTGGCGCCAGCCCGGCTGTCCGTACTCGGGCACTTCCAGGATGGGCGGCCGCTCGTCTGCCGGCAGGTCGCCCAGAAATACGTGGATCAGTCCGTAACGCTCCTCGACCGGGTAGGCGTCGATGCGACCCCGCGGCGGAATCCGGTTCTCGCTGCCCGGCCCCAGCGACGGGATCTTGCGCACTTCGCCTTTGCCGTTGAACTGCCAGCCGTGGTACGGGCAGGCGACGCAGTCCCCGCGGACCTTGCCACCGGACAGCGATGCGCCGCGGTGGATGCAGGTGTCGCTAAGCGCGTGCGCCTTGCCCTGCGAGTCCCGGAACAGAACGAGGTCGTGACCGAGCATCCGCACCTTGCGCGGCGTGTCGGTCAGGTTGTGGCTCCAGTCGGCGGCGTACCAGAAGTTGATGTACATAGAGGAATCCCAGGCGCACATACGGAAACCGTTATTTCGAGTGGTGAGAGTGGGCGGATTCAGGTTTGCGGCAAAAAACCGGCTGTTCGTCGGCAGTGACCGTGATCGAATCCAGTGGAGGATTGTTTTCGAAGGCTGACTATGTGTTCAAACAGGAGTTGGCCATGAAGCAGATCATTGGTGTCGTAGCGTCCGCGGCAGCCGCATTGTTGCTCGCAGCGTGCGGGAGCGACAGCAGCAGCTCGCCTCCACAAGTGGCGCTGCGGGTTATTCATGCCTCGCCTGATGCGCCAGACGTCAACGTCCTCGTTGACGACGCTGCGGTGCTATCCGGTGTGGCCTATAAAGAGGGTTCCGGTTACCTGGCGCTTGACGAGGGGACTTACGACCTTGCCGTGGAGGCTATTACGCCCGCCGGCAACGTGGTCGTGATTGACCTGCCAGGGACCGCGCTTAGCGGGGACACCGATTACAGTGTGCTGGCCATCGGCAAGGTTGCAGCGTCAACCCTGGCGCCACTCATTCTGAGTAATCCGCAGTCAGCCATCCCGTCGGGCCAGGTGCGTGTGCGTGTGGTCCACGCTTCGCCGGACGCGCCAGAGGTGGACGTCTATCTGACAGCGCCTGCGGCCGATATCTCGGTGGCGACGCCCATAACGCTCGCTTTCGGTGAAGACGCCGGACCAATTGAGGTTGCTGGCGGAAATTATCGCGTGCGCGCGACGCTGGTGGGCGATTTGAATGTCCTGTTTGATTCGGGGTCAGTTGCGCTGCCCGCCGGCGCTGATCTGCTGGTTGCCGCCGTCACCAATACGGCGACCGGACCGGCGCCGATCTCACTGATCGTCAATACCGGTGCCAGCCAGTTCGAAATTCTTGATGCTGCAACGACGGCTGATGTGCGCGTTGGTCATGTGTCACCGGATGCGCCGGCTGTGGATGTCGTCGTTGATGACAACTTCGAAGCACCCGCCGTCGAGGGTCTGACTTACACCCAGGTAACGCCGTACCTCAACCTGGCGCCGGGTGCTTACAACTTCAAGGTGGTCGATTCAGGCACTCAAACCGTACAGGCCATTGATCTCGATGCGACGCTGGCGGTTGGTACCAGAACTTCAGTATTCGCGGTAAACCTGCTGGCTACCGGCGTAGAGTCACTGGTGCTCAGCGACGATCCGCGCAGCATCGCAACGGAAGCCAGGGTCCGCATCGTCCATGGCTCGCCGGCCGCAGGCCCTGTTGACATATACGTGACCGCGCCCGGCACTGACATTGCGACCGTGGTACCGGCCTTCCAGGATGTACCGTTCAAGGCGGAAACCGGCTACGTCTCGCTGGCTGGCGGAACCTATGACGTGTCAGTGACTCCCGCCAATGATCCGTCAACGGTGGCGATCTTTGCATCGCTCCCGGTCGCGGGGGGTGACGTGCTCACGGTCATTGCGCGCGATGCGCCCGGTGGTGGTGCACCCCTTGGTGTGATCGTCATTGACGAAATTGACTGACTGACTCGACACGTGCTTTTCAGCCCGGTAGTACCGTATGACCGATACGTCAGGGTTGAACTCGTTCGCCACTGGCATGCGAGTGGCAGTTCTGGGTGCTGGTGGCGGCATCGGGAGTGCAATCGTGGACATGCTGGCGGCCTCGCCGCGTGTTCGGAAGATCTATGCTTACGTGCGCACGCGCCCGGCTCCTGCGCACCCGAAGGTTCAATCCGCAAGGTTTGATCTGGAGGATGAGGCCTCGATCGCTGCCGCCGCTGCTGATTGCATCGCCGGTGGTCCACTGAACCTGGTGTTCGTGGCCACCGGCGTCCTTCATGCTGGCGCCGGTTTGCAGCCTGAAAAGACCTGGCGCGCTCTGAGCGCAGAAGCTCTGGCGAAATCCTTCGCGATTAACGCGATCGGACCTGCTCTGATCGCCAGGCATTTTCTGGGTGCATTGCCGCGAGGGGAGAAGGGCGTTTTCGCCGTGTTGTCGGCGCGAGTCGGGTCAATCGACGACAACCGGCTTGGGGGCTGGTATTCGTACCGTGCATCCAAGGCCGCGTTGCACATGCTGGTTCGTACCTGTGCTGTTGAACTGGCGCGCCAGAACCCGGGGGCACTGTGTGTCGCATTGCATCCGGGTACGGTGGATACGCAACTCTCCAGGCCCTTCCAGGCTGGCGTGCCCCCTGGAAAGCTCTTCACGCCCCATTACGCCGCTGAGCGCCTGTTAAGCGTGATCGACGCCCTCGATGTGTCGGATTCCGGCAAGGTATTTGCCTGGGACGGGCAGCCAGTACCGTTCTGAATACTCCCGGTGCAGCCAAATGGCGACCATTGGCGCATTATGCGGGCACAGTGCTGGTCACTCCGGGGTATTCATGCGTACATTCCTTGGTCCATTGCCGGGTGGTTCCCACTTGCGGGCGATGCTGCTCGCGGCTCTGCTGACCTTCGGGAGTGACGCGATGAGCTACGAGGAACCCGGTTACGCCGTACTCAGTGAATCGGGCGCCATTGAGTATCGCCAGTACGAGGCATACCTGATCGCTGAAACGGTTGTAGAGGGCGCAGCGGACTTCGACAGCGCGGGCAACGAAGGCTTTCGCCGGTTGTTCAGGTACATCGCCGGTGGCAATACCGGCCGGTCGAAAATTGCGATGACTGCCCCCGTGTCCCAGGCGGCCCAGGCCGAAAAGAGCGAGAAGATCGCGATGACGGTCCCGGTCCAGCAGGCCGGATCTGGTGCCGGTTGGCGGATTGCCTTCATGTTGCCGAGGCAGTACACGCTGGATACCGCGCCAGTCCCCAGTGATTCGCGCGTCCGGGTCGTTGCGGTACCCGGCAGGATCGTGGCGGTGCTCCGCTACTCGGGCCGCTGGACGGAAAGCAACTACGTAGAACACCGCGACGACTTGCTGAAAAGCCTGGCGGAGAAGGGCATCAAGCCTTCAGGCGAACCCTGGCTCGCGCGCTATAACGCGCCGTTCTCGCTGCCGTTTCTCCGTCGTAACGAGGTGCTGACCGAGGTTGATCGGGCTCCCGGCTGACTAATCCACATGGAGAACCACTATGGATCCCAGGCGACGTGCGCTCCTTGTCGTGGCGGCTGTGGCCCCAGCCGGGGCGTGGCTCAACGCTCTGGCGGCGGACCTGCCCGCCGTGGCTGAGGATCGCCTGGTCCTCAGCAATTTCGAGAAAGGCGCGGAACTGGTCTTGCCCGGCGCAAGTTGGCGGGGATTCAGCGACCGCGTCATGGGCGGGGTCTCGGATGCTGAATTCAGCCGCGCGACTGTGGCGGGCAAGGACTGTGCGCGGCTGTCCGGCCGTGTCACGCGGGACAGCGGTGGCGGCTTCATACAAATGGCGCTGGATGTCGGTTCCCGGGGAGCCGATTTCGATGGTTCTGCATACGACGGCGTCGAGTTCCTCGTCCACGGCAACGACGAAGACTACAACTGCCACATCCGAACGGCAGATTGCGGCTGGTACGACCAGTCCTACCGCGTTACCTTCAGGGCTGAATCACGCTGGCAGCGCCTCCGCTTCGCGTGGACGGACTTCAAGTCCAACGGCGTCACGGCGCCGCTCGATCCGTCGAAACTGCAGCGCATCGCGTTGCTTGGCTGGATGCGCGACTTCAACGCGGATATCGCGCTTGCGGAGCTTGCCCTCTACTCGTAAGTGAGCGTCGCAGCACGACATAGCCGAGCACGCCGGAAGCCAGGGATCCCGCGATGATGCCAATGCGTTCGTCGAAGACGCCGAAGGTATCTGCCGTGTCAAATGCCAGTGAACCGATAAACAGGCTCATCGTGAAGCCAATCCCGCAGAGGACTGACGCGCCGTAGAGCGACAGCCAGCTGACGCCATTCGGCAGCTGCGCAAGGCCCAGTCGGATAGTCAGCCAGCAGAGCGAAAAAACTCCCAGCTGCTTGCCGACGAACAGGCCGAGCGCAATACCGACCGGGATCGTGTGAAAGACGGCGTCGGCGGTGACGCCGCTGAAGGAGATGCCGGCATTGGCGAAGGCGAACAGGGGCAGGACGCCAAAAGCCACCGTGGAATGCAGGTCGTGTTCCAGTTGCTTGAGCGGCGAAGCGGCGGCGTTGGCCGGATCACGCATCGGGATGAACATCGCCAGTGCGACGCCGGCCAGCGTGGCGTGCACGCCGGATTTCAACAGCGCTACCCACATGACGGTACCGATCAGCAGGTAGGCCGTCAGATTCGTGTTGTTTCGCCAGTTCAGCCAGCAGAGGATCGGCAGCAGCATCAGTACCAGGGCCAGCGCGGTCAGCGACAGCTTGCTGGCGTAGAAAAGCGCAATGATGAGGATGGCGCCAATGTCGTCGAATATCGCAATCGAAACCAGGAACACCTTGAGAGCGACTGGCACCCGCTCCCCAAGGAGAAGAAGCACGCCGAGCGCAAACGCGATGTCGGTCGCGGTCGGAATCGCCCACCCGGCCATGG
>CAZPNN010000238.1:0-4815 GCA_964587605.1 uncultured Chromatiaceae bacterium | reverse complement strand
TTGTGCGAAACGCGCAAGGCGACCGAGCCCCGCGACAGGGCGATGCTTTCGATGGTGGCCCGCACATGGGTAAATTCAGTTCGTTCGCTGCGCAGGAACCGGCGCCGCGCCGGTGTATTGAAGAACAGGTCGCGGACTTCGACGGTGGTTCCCGGGGGATGAGCAGCGGGCGCCACCGGGCCCGGTCCGGAGTCCTCACCCGAAACCACAAAGCCGGTGGCGGCATCGCGGTGCCGTGAAGTCAGGGTGAGGCGCGACACCGAGGCGATGCTGGGCAACGCCTCGCCCCGGAACCCCAGGGTCGCCACGTGCTCCAGGTCATCGAGGCTCTCAATCTTGCTGGTCGCGTGGCGCGCCAGCGCTATTGCCAATTCATCCCGGGGAATCCCGGTGCCGTTGTCGCGTATGCGGCACAAACGGATACCGGCTTCCTCAAGTTCCAGCTCTACCCGCGTCGCACCCGCGTCCAGGCTGTTCTCAAGCAACTCCTTGACCACAGAGGCCGGGCGTTCGACGACTTCCCCTGCCGCTATCTGGTTAACGAGATGTGCTGGCAACTGACGGATCGGCATACCCGCATTCTTTCAAATGCGAGGCCACTTGCCTATGCGCGCAACAGCGCGCGACCCGGCTCAGGTGCTTTCGCGGGGAATCCGCAAGGTCTGCCCGACCATCACGGTGTCGGATCGGAGGCTGTTCGCGGTACGCAGGCTGCGTACGCTGACGTTGTAGTCATTGGCGATCCCCGACAGCGTATCCCCCCGGCGAATGACGTGCCGCCGCGGCGACGACGGAGCAGCCGCCAGGGTGGCAGCCGGTCGCCCAATGGGCGGGTTGCTGGCGAAGTAGTTGCGTACACCGTCGAGAACCGCCCCGGCCAGGGCATCCTGGTGGCGTGATGAACGCAAATTCCGTTCGTCGGTCGGGTTGGAGATGTAGGCCGTTTCCACGAGTATGGACGGCACATCGGGCGACTTGAGCACCATGAACGGCGCTTGCTGCACGCTGGGCCGGTGCAGCCGGCCAAGATTTCGCATGCGGCCGAGCACGGCATCGCCAACAGCGATGCTGGAACTGATTGACGCGTTCTGCGACAGGTCCATCAGGACGGACGCGAGCACAGGGTCCTTGTCGCCGAGCTCGACGCCGCCGATCAAGGCCGCATTTTCCCGTGCCGCCAGCCGGCGCGAGGCTTCATCGCTGGCCGCTTTTGCGGACAGCACGTAGACCGTAGAACCCCGCGCCCTGCGATTCTCGGCAGCATCAGCGTGGATCGAAATAAACAGATCGGCGTTCGCACTGCGCGCCGCCTCCATCCGTTCCCGCAAACCCAGGAAGCGGTCGTCCCTGCGCGTCAGGACGCCGCGCATGCCGGGTTCGGCATTCAGTCGTTCCACCAGCCGGCGGCTGATCGCCAGCGTGACATCCTTCTCACGCAGGCCGGAAGCACCACGCGCGCCGGGATCATGGCCGCCATGCCCGGCATCCACGACCACGACAAGCTGCGGTCGGCGGACCTCGGGGGCCCGCACGACGGGCGGCGGCGCCAGCGCGGGAGTGGGCGATGAAACCGGTGATGGTGATGCCGAGGCGACCCACGACACCGGACGCATCTCGATAGCAAGCCGCGGGACGCCGTCGACTGCCGCCAGCGTGGCGGCTGGCCGCATGGCCTCGGTCACATCAAAGACGATGCGCAAGCTGCCACCGGGGCGGTGCGCGACGCGAATCTGCCGGATGGCGCCGGCCGCCGCTGGCAGTGGCAAGGCGGTCGGTCCCAGGGCCGCCGCGGAAATGTCGATGACCACCCGGTGCGGACCCGTGAGCGTGAACAGGTTGAAAGTGGCAGTGCGGGTTAGCCGGAGTTCAACCCGTGTGGCCGGTCCCTGCCCGTCGATCGCGATCGACTGCACTCGCAGGCGCTCGGGCGTGGCGGCGCCAAGTCCTTCTGCGCCCAGCAGGGCTAAGAGCACAACCCCGGCTACGGCCAGCGCCGATAACCCGCGGGTGATGGCGATCTGCCAGATCACGTCCACGTCCCCCGAAAATCCCTTTCGCAGCCTTGAGTATACGTAATACTGTCGGCTACCGGAATAGTTTTCTCAATTGAAATAGGCAGATAGCGGGGTTATCTACGGCTGCCGTCAGAACGCGGCCGGCAGGACCTGATTTAGCTGCACAAGAATCCGGGCACCCTCGCCAGTCAGCGCCGTCAGCAGCGCCCGCCGTCCCTCCCCGTCGATCGTGAGCGCACACACCAGATCCGCGGGCGGCAAACGCCCGGCGCCCCGCGCTGGCCACTCCGCCAGCAGCAGGCTGCCCGGTCCCAGTTCATCCGCCAGACCGAGGTCGTCGAAGTCAGCCGGACTCCGCAGGCGGTACAGGTCGATGTGGAAGACACGATAGCGATCGAGCGGGTACGGCTCGACGAGCGTGTAAGTCGGACTGGGTACGCGTCCGGTGTGGCCGAGACCCGCGAGCACCGCGCGGGCCAGCGCTGTCTTGCCCGCGCCCAGCTCGCCGTCGAGATAGATCACGAGGCGCGGTGGCGCGGCGGCTAGCACGGCCTGCACCAGCGCAGCGCCCAGCTGCGAGGTGGCCGCATTGTCCGGTAGGTATCGGGCTATGGATTCAGCCACGGTCGCAACTGCGCGAGTACGTCGCTCGCCACCATGCCGCGCTGCCCGGAACGCGCGGCCGCATCGCCGGCAGCGCCATGAACGAACGCCGCTGCGGCCGCGATGTCCGCGCCCGTCACCCCGGCCTGAGACCCGGCCTGAGACCCGGCCTGAAACCCGGCCTGAAAACCGGCCTGAGCGACCAGTCCGGCAATCACACCGGTCAGCACATCCCCCATGCCCGCCGTGGCCATGCCTGGATTGCCGCTTTCGATCAGCCACGGCCGGTGTCCGGATTCACCGACCAGTGTGCCGCTGCCCTTGAGCACGACAGTGCCGCCGTACCGGTCAAGTAGTGCCTGGAGGGCCCCACGGCGATCGCGCTGGACAGCGGCCGACGAGCGCCCGAGCAGCCGGCCCGCCTCACCGGGGTGCGGGGTCAGGATCCAGTCGGCACGCCGCACACCCGATCCCGCCAGCAAGTTGAGCGCGTCCGCGTCGAGGACCAGCGGCAGTGCCGTGGCAAGGACGGCAGCCAGGAGGCCGCGGGCCCACTCGTCCTGGCCGAGCCCCGGGCCGAGCGCAACAACGGTCGCCCGAGCCAGCAGTGGCGCAAGCTCGTCCGGCGCACTGACGCCGTGACACATCAATTCCGGCCGGACCAGGGGCAGGAGCACCGCGTGCGGCGGGCGCGTGGCAACACTAACGAGTCCTGCACCCGAACGCAGTGCCGCTTCTCCCGCCAGGCGGATGGCACCGCTCATCCCGGTATTGCCGCCAATGACGAGCACGTGCCCGAAGTGACCCTTGTGGGCGGTCGCCGGACGGCGCGGCAACAAGCGGTGCAACTCCTCAGCGCTGAACAGGCAAAGCGGCGCCTGCCCGCCGAGTCCGGCGCGGTCCACGACGGCAGGCGGAATGCCGAGGTCAGCGAACTGCAACTGGCCGGTATAGTCCGGCCCGTCACCGAGGTACAGCCCCAGCTTGCGGCCCACGAAGGTCACGGTGAGATCGGCCCGGACTGCGGCGCCGGCCGGCAGACCCGTAGTGGCATCCAGGCCCGAGGGAATGTCGACGGCCACCACCGGCCGGCCGGCAGCATTCACCGCGTCGATCGCCGCGCGAAAGTCGCCCGTCACGGGCCGCGTGAGACCGATACCCAGCAGGGCGTCAATGATGAGGTCGGCGTCGGCCAGGACGTCCGGCGCAAAGGGCTGCAGCGCGCCACCGGCCGCGGCGAAGTCCTGCCACGCGGTCGCGGCGTCACCGGACAGTTGCGCCGGATCGACCAGCGCGCACACCCGGACATCGCGACCGCGCTGCCTGGCTAGACGCGCAATCACGTAGCCATCACCACCGTTGTTTCCGGCTCCGCAGAGCACGACCCAACGATGGGCGTCGGGCCAGCGGGCCGTAGCCGCCGCGCACACCACGTCGGCGGCGCGCGTCATCAGTGCATAACCGGCAATGCCAAACGCGCTCGTGGCCGTGCGGTCGAGGGTTCGCACCGCCTCGGGCGTCCAGACACCACACGCTGCTTCGGACATGCGGGTGATTATACTGAGCGCCGGCCGGCCAACCCGGCCGGCCAACCCGGGGAGAACCTCCCGATGGACTTCCAGAAGCTCGCCGCCCGGATCAGGATCTGGGGTGGTGAGCTCGGCTTTCAGCAGATCGGCATTGCCGGGACGGCGCTGACCGACGCCGAATCGCGGCTCGACGAGTGGGTGTCGCGCGGCTTTCACGGCGAGCTCAGCTACATGACCCGGCACGGCCGCAAACGGTCGCGCCCGGCGGACCTGATCCCCGGCACCGCACGGGTCATTTCAGGGCGCATGGACTGCCTGCCCGCGGGCGCGGCGCCGGCCGCTGCCGTGCTCGCCGACGGCGAGCGGGCCTTCATCGCCCGCTACGCGCTCGGCCGCGATTACCACAAGCTGCTGCGCCGCCGGCTTCAGCAACTGGCAGACCGCATCAGCGCTGCCGGAGCCCCGCACGGCTACCGCGTGTTTGTCGATAGCGCGCCGGTACTGGAGAAACCGCTGGCCGCGGCAGCCGGACTCGGCTGGCAGGGCAAGCACACCAACCTGATCAATCGTCAGGCCGGCTCCTGGTTCCTGCTCGGCGAGATCTACACCGACCTCCCTCTGCCGGTCGACAAACCGGTAACCGATCACTGCGGCAGCTGCCGCGCCTG
>CAZPNN010000237.1:0-4000 GCA_964587605.1 uncultured Chromatiaceae bacterium | reverse complement strand
GGTCCTCGATGCTGGCGATGACCTTGACCTTGCCCCCGCACTGCTCGCAGGTCTCGATCTCAATCCCGAACACGCGCTTCAGCCGCTGGGCCCAGGTCAGCGCCCGGTGCCGCTCCGCCGGGGTCCGCAGGTCCGGCGCCGTGGGCTTCCCCCGCCCCGCCGGCGTCACCTCCGCCCGCCACCGGCTGTGGGGCGCGAAGACACCGTGGTAGCGAGTCAGGTGCACCCGAGGTTTCGGCACCAGCGCCGCCAGGCGCGCCATGAAGTCCAGCGGCTCGAAGACCACGTGGGTGGTGCCGTCCCGGTAGGGCGTCTTCAGGGTGTAGCGCAGCCTTGCGCAGCGCCGCCGCATCGTCCGCCGAGGCTCCCGCCATCAGCGCCTCGATGGCGGCCATGATGCGGTCGGTCTCCCCCGGCTGGACCCCCGCCATTCAGATCCATAGCAGCGCCCGCCGTGGACGCCTGGGCACCCTCGATAGCTGCGTCCACCGCCTCGCGGCGCAGCCCTTCCGGGGAGGCATCCGGGGCCACGTCGCCCAGCGCCACCAGCCGCGGGCCGCTGGTGCGGGAACGGGAAGTATCGCGCGTGTCTCTATCGCTCATGGGCCATCCCGGTGGGAAACGCAGGTAAACGGCAGCTTATCGGCACCCGGGGGCACGGGGCATCGTGGCAAGTACTTATGGGGCGCCGGAACGAGTGGGGGTTCGCTTTCAAAGGTCGTCGCCTGTAGGAGCGCCAGTCCCGTAATAGAGCAGCGTCGTTTCGGGTGCTACCCCGCATAGCGCACCGGGGCGACCGCGAGCGTGAGGTGGGGCTTGCGTCACGGGCACGCCTGCCCCATCCTCGTGCAATGCAAAAAACCTCTGGGTCAGCGGCACCCGTCAGAAGCCGCAAACCTCTTTTGGTCGACCTTGCCCTGCAGGGCGGGGGCGCCCACGGCGCGTTCACCTGGGGTGTGCTCGATCGCTTGCTGGAGGAGCCGTGGCTCACGTTCGACGGCATCTCGGGCACCTCGGCCGGTGCGATGAACGCAGCGGTGATGGCCAGCGGCCATGCGCACGGCGGTGCCGACGGAGCCCGTGCGGCGCTCGGGGATTTCTGGAAGCTCGTGTCCGATGCCTCGAAGTTCAGTCCGATGCAACGCGGCCTGATGGAAATGCTGACCGGCCGATGGACGCTGGAACACTCGCCGATGTACCTGGCCGCCGAGATGATGTCGCGCGTTTTTTCACCCTATGACCTCAACCCTTCTGGCACCAACCCGTTGCGGAAGATCCTTGCCGACACGGTCGATTTTGAGTGTCTGGCCACTTCGCCCATCCGCCTGTTCATCACAGCGACCAACGTGCGCACCGGCAGCGGGCATGTGTTTCGCAATGCCGAAATCACGCCCGACGTGCTGCTCGCGTCCGGCTGCCTGCCGACGATGTTCCAGGCGGTGCAGATCGACGGCGAGGCTTACTGGGACGGCGGCTACGCAGGCAACCCGACCATCACGCCGCTGGTGCGCGAATGCAAGTCCCACGACACGATCCTGGTGCAGATCAACCCGATCGTGCGCGACGCCATTCCGAAGTCGGCGCGCGGCATTCTCAACCGCCTGAACGAGGTGTCTTTCAACGCGCCGCTTCTCAAGGAATTGCGCATGATCGCGTTGCTGCACAAGGTGGCCGATCCGGGCCGCGGCGAAGGCGCGCTGTGGGCCAAAATGCGCATCCACCGCATCGCAACTGACCGGGTGACTGAGCTCGATTCCACCTCCAAGATGATCACCGAATGGCCCTTCCTTTGCGGGCTGCGCGACGAAGGACGCCGCACGGCACAGTTGTTCCTCGACGCGCACGGCAACGACCTGGGCAGGCAGTCCACGCTCGATCTTGACGCCATGCTGGAGACACTCTGACCATGGGCTTGCTCGGCATCCTGCTCGGGCTGGCGCTGCTCGTCTGGCTGGCCTTTCGCGGCTGGAGCGTGCTCGGCCTGGCGCCCGTTGCCGCCCTGATCGCGGCGGCCTTTTCGGGCGATCCGCTGCTGGCAAACTGGACCCAGACCTTCATGGGCTCGGCGGCGGGCTTCATCGCCCAGTTCTTCCCGCTGTTCCTCCTCGGGGCACTGTTCGGTAAGCTGATGGACGACAGTGGCTCTGTCAGCGCCATCGCGCAGTTCATGACCAGGCGGCTCGGTCCCAGTCGCGCCATCCTCGCCGTAGTGCTGGCCGGCGCACTGGTCACCTACGGCGGGGTCAGCCTCTTCGTCGCGATGTTCGTGCTGGCGCCTATGGGGCAGGCGCTGTTCCGCGCCGCCAACATCCCGAACCGCCTGCTGCCTGGGGCAGTGATGCTCGGCACGGCGACCTTCACGATGTCGGCCTTGCCAGGCACCCCAGCCATCCAGAACGCGATCCCGATGCCGTTTTTCGGCACCACGCCATTTGCGGCGCCCGGCCTCGGGTTCATTGCGGCCGGCATTATGCTCAGCTTCGGATTGTGGTGGTTGATGCGCGCCGAGGCTGCCGCGCGCCGCGCCAGTGAAGGCTTCGGCGGGCCAATCACGTCGGTCTCCGATGCCGCGCACGACACCGTGGTACGCGAGCGGGCCACCGCGTCGCACGAGTTCGATCCCGCTGAAGTCGACCACGGCGCTCGCAGCGCGCAACTGCCCGACATCGCCGTCGCATTGCTGCCACTGATTGTCGTGATGGTGGTCAACCTGACAATGTCTCTGTTCGTGCTTCCGCGGCTGGACACGAACTTTCTCGCCGACGCCCGCTGGGGCGAAACCTCGCTCGCCAGTGTGGGTGGCGTCTGGTCCGTGATCGTTGCGCTGAGCTCGGCGATCGTGGTGTTGTATGCGTTCAATCGGGGCCGCCTGGTTGCGCTGCGCGACACGGTGGATGCCGGACTGAACGCATCGGCGCTGCCGGTAATCAGCGTGGCCAGCCTGGTCGGCTTCGGCGCCGTGGTCGCCTCGCTGCCCGCGTTCGGGATGGTTCGCGACTGGGTCCTGGGCATCGAAGGCGGTCCGTTGGTCGGGCTGGCGGTGGCCTCCAATGTGCTGTCGGCACTCACCGGCTCGGCGTCGGGCGGGTTGACTATCGCCCTCGGCGCGCTCGGCGAAACCTACATGAAACTCGCAGCCAGCAACGGCATCGACCCGGCGCTGATGCACCGCGTGGCCGTGATCGGCGCCGGTTCGCTCGACAGCCTGCCGCACAACGGTGCCGTCGTCACGCTGCTCGCCGTCTGCGGCGCGACGCACAAGGAAAGTTACTTCGACATCGTGATGGTCGGCATCGTGGGTGCCCTGCTCGGGCTGGTGGCGGTGATTATCCTGGGCTCTGCGTTCGGGTCTTTCTAGTGTCGTGAGTAAGAAGCAATCACCTCACGCCGATCATCGACGAACTGCTGGCCTTCCGGCGCGCCCCTAAATCATACCTTCGCCAAGGGGCTCAACTAACATCAGGGCGCCCGGTAGCTTTGCGAGTTCCTTTCTTTCATGGCCAGGCCCGATCGAATGCCCGCAGACCAGACCCCCCATTCAGGCTCGTCGCAACCATTGCCAGGCGACCGCGTCTGGGTCTTCCGGGGCATTCTTGTACTGTTTTTCGCCTATCTTCTGTTTCGCTCCTGGCAGGCCCGGAACCTGCCGTATTCGTGCGGCACAATCGTGCGCAAGACTTGCGTGAATCAGTTCTGCATCACGGTAAACCTGTAACTGCCAACGTTCACCTGAAGCCCGATCCGTTAGACGTGCAACTGTTGCACCAATACTTGGAGATGCCAGATTCTGATCTGGTTTTTGGACTCAGTAGTAACGTCGCGCAGGGCCTGAAAAGTGCCTAATATTTTTCCCAGAACCGGGGAAAACTAAGCCAAACTGCGCGAAACCAGCGAAAAGTATTAGGCACTCAGCGTCGCTGTTTCCCTGATCACTCAGCACGTTACCCCGCAGTCGACGGGCATACTTCGAACCTGAGGGTCGGGAGTTCGAATCTCTCCG
>CAZPNN010000236.1:0-3923 GCA_964587605.1 uncultured Chromatiaceae bacterium | reverse complement strand
AAAAAGGTACCGGACCTTAGTTTTATTAGTTATTGCGCGGCACGCAGGGCGGCGATACGCTCGGGCAGCGGCGGGTGCGTCATGAAAAACCGGCCAAAACGTGCCATGCCACCGGAAATTCCGAAGGCCTGCATGCCGTCCGGCAACACCGGCGGTTCGTGGGCCCGTTGCAGGCTCTCCAGCGCCGCCACCATGTTCTGGCGGCCGGCCAGCTTCGCGCCGCCCGCGTCGGCACGAAATTCCCTCTGCCGGGAGAACCAGGCGACGATGGTGCTGGCGAGGAAGCCAAGCACCAATTGCGCCACCATCACGGTGATGAAGAATCCCGGCCCGTGGCCGCGGTCACTCTTGAAGATCACCTGGTCGACAAACCGGCCGATGATCCGCGACAGGAAAATGACGAAGGTGTTCACAACACCCTGAATCAGCGTGAGTGTCACCATGTCACCGTTAGCCACGTGGGTTATTTCGTGGGCCAGCACGGCCTCGACTTCATTCTGCTTCATCTTGCGCAGCAGGCCCGTGCTGACGGCCACCAGCGCGGAATTCCGCCGGGCGCCGGTGGCAAAGGCATTCACGTCGGGCGCGTCATAAATCGCCACCTCCGGCATGCCGATCCCGGCCTGCGTGGCCTGCCGGCGAACAGTGGCCAGCAACCAGGCTTCCTCCGCATTGGCGGGCTCGGTGATCACCCGAGCCCCGGTCGAGCGCTTGGCGATGAACTTGGACATCGCCAGCGAAATCAGTGCGCCGGCAAAGCCTAAGATGGCCGAGAAGATCAGCAGACCCCGCATATCCTGGCCGGTACTCGCCATGTACTGGTCGACGCCCAGCAGGCGCAGGGACACGGACAGCACGGCCAGCACGGCGATATTCGTAGCCAGGAACAGAACGATCCGCTTCACAGTCATCTCCGGAGGATAAGGAACGTCCGCATTCTATGGGAGTGTCGCCCCGGATATTCAAGGGCGCCCTGCCAACAACTAACAAAACCAGGAAACTAAGGTCCGGTACCTTCGTAGCCGCCTTCGTAGCCGTCCCGCAGCCAGCGCCACTCCCGCGGCGTGAACTGCATTGCGTCATCCCGACTGATTTTCACCAACGATCGGTGCAGGCGCGCCAGGTTCGCCGCCCGCCAGCTGCCACGCCCGGCGCGAATGCAGCCCCGGTCAAAATCGAGGAGAAAGATCCGGTCAGCGGCGTTGATCTGCAGGTTGTGCGCCGTCAGGTCCGCGTGAAAGATCTGCTCACGATGGAACGCAGCAATGCAGGCGCCGACTGCCGCCCACACGACCGCGCTTAAGGGTTCCCGGCTGAGCCGGGTGGACAGCGGCTCGACATCGGGAATGAGCACGGTGATCAGATCCGCGGTGTAGGTCAGTCCCCGGCGGCGGTAGCGCGCTGCGACTGGCCGGGGGGCCGGCAGGCCGAGATCCTGCAAGTGGGCCAGCAGGCGCCACTCCCGGAAGCAACGGGTGCGCTCCTCGCCCACCCACAGGAACTGGTCGTCGAGCACCCGGCCGATCGTTCCGCCCCGGTGGTAGTGCCGGAGCACCCAGTGCTGGCCACCGTAGTCGATGAAGCGCGTAGCCCCGCGACCTCCCGAGTAGCCCGGCGCCACAAGGGAATCGGGCCAGGTCGCAGCGTCGAACAACGCCGGTTCCGCGTGGCTGACGACGGTGTCCTCGTATAGGATGCCGCTTCCGTTCTGTTTCGCGATGCGCCTGGGCAAGGTGGATGCCGTCCGGTGGTAAAACTGTGACTGATCAGCCAACCCCGATGCCTGACGGGCCGATGACGGGCGGGCCGATGACAGGCGGGGCTGCGCCGGAGGCCGTCTGTCTCATCCGGCTGTCGGCCATCGGCGACTGCTGCCACACGCTGCCCGTCGTCCGCACACTGCAGGCCGCCTGGCCCCGCACACAGATCACCTGGATCATCGGTCGTACTGAACTCGGTTTGCTGGAAGGCGCGTCGGGCATCGAGTTTATCACCTTCGATAAACGCACCCCGTGGGCCAGCCTGGCTTCGATTCGCCGGCAACTTGCCTCCCGGCACTATCCCCTGCTCCTCCACATGCACGCCTCGATGCGCGCCAATCTGGTGAGCTGCGCGGTACGGGCCGACGTGCGCCTGGGCTTCGACCGGGCCAGGGCGCGCGACTACCAGTGGCTGTTCACGAACGAGAAGATCGCCCCGACGCCCGGCGAGCATGCGATGGACGCGCTGTTCAGCTTCGCCGGCCATCTCGGCATCCGGCAGCGGGTGATGCGCTGGGATTTCGCCATCAGTGCGGAGGACCGGCGGCGAGCTGATGAACTGGCCGGCGGCTCTCGCCCGCTCTGCGTGATCAGCCCCTGCTCCAGCCAGCGTTTCCGCAACTACCGGAACTGGAGCGTGGCGAACTATGCCGCCGTGATCCGCCACCTGATCGATGCACGCGGCGCCCGCGTTGTGCTGACCGGCGGCCCGTCGGCGCTGGAAACACAATACGGTGAACAGCTGCAGCGCGAGCTGGGCGGCCCTGAAAACTCAAGCGTCATCAACCTGATCGGACAGACACGGCTCAAGGAGCTGTTCGCCATCCTGCAGGTTGCCGACCTGGTGATTTGCCCCGATTCCGGCCCCGCGCACATGGCCACCGCAGCGGGCGTGCCGGTCGTGGGCCTGTATGCCACCTCGAACCGGCATCGCACCGGACCCTACTTCAGCCAGCGCCTGGTCGTGGATCGCTACCCCGAAGCCGTGCAGCAGGAATTCAACAAGCCGGTGGCGGCGCTCCGCTTTGGTGAGCGCGTACGGGACCCGGGAGCGATGGACCTGATCCGCGTGGACGACGTCCTCACGCGGGTGGATGCGGTACTCAATGGCACGCTGCGGCCCGACGACACCCGGTTGGCGGTTGCCGGCGGCAGTGCCGATCACCCACACTAGGGCGAGATCCGGAGCTGCCTGCCATGCTGGAAACCTTCGATACCGCCCGCCTCGCCACTATCGGCCCGCGCACCTTGTCCGACGTGCTTGAACAGGGGCGCATCGTCTACCTGCCGAGCTGTCCGGTGGAGTTACCCGACGAGGCCGATCTGACCGTACTGCGGGACCAGCTGGCCGGGGCCATCACCCGGAAGAACGTCAGCTACCACCCCGAAGCGGATTCGGTCCGCGGCCTCAACCCGAAGTCACCGCTGTATACCGCCACTTACAGGGCCCTGACCCGGTTGCGCCAGAATGTCGCGGACTGGACGCGGCGAACGATGCCCGACCTGCTGCGCAACGCCGACATCGGCACCTGCAGCTTCCGCCCGATGGAGGAAGCCGGCCGCGCCATCGATGCCCACAAGGCCAGCGAACTGATCCACGTCGATGCGGGCGCCTACGGGGCGACGAACGGCGATCGCATCCTGCGCTTCCTCGTCAACGTGCACCCGACCCGCGATCGCGTGTGGGCCAGCAAGGGCAATTTCATCTCGGTGTTCGCGCGGCACGCCGAACGGGCGGGCTTCACGGGACCGAATGGCCACATTGGAAGGCTCGACAAGAATGCCCTCGACGAACTGCTGACCGCGCTGCTGAAGGGCGTGAGCGCCGTGGTGCCGCTGGCCAAGGTTCTGGACACCAGCCCCTACGACCGGGCGATGAAGCGCTTCCACGATTACCTCAAGGACACGCCGGAGTTCCAGAGCGAAGTGCAGCACCACGTCGAAATACGCTTTGCGCCCTACTCCGCGTGGATGGTGTTTGCCGACGGCGTCAGCCACGGCTGCCTGTCCGGGCAACACTGCTTCATCTGGACGGCGCTGACGCCACTCGCCAACGCGCAGTACCCGGAGCTCGCCCCGATCAACGTGTTGCGCGCCGCAGCGTAAAAAGGTACCGGACCTTAGTTATGTTAGTTATTGCGCGGCCCTGCAGCGCAATAACTA
>CAZPNN010000235.1:0-16387 GCA_964587605.1 uncultured Chromatiaceae bacterium | reverse complement strand
CGCGGGGCTGATGGCCGGCTTGAATGGCGGACGGAAGTGGCAGGCAAGGAGGTACGTAGCACACGCGAACCCATGGCGGGCTACTGGAAGCGCTTTACGTCGCGTTTCTACCGGCTGTTTCCGCTGGAGAAGTATCTCTAGCGGCGGGTCAGTCCAGGACGTGAGACAGCAGGCCGTCCGCCAGCTTGGGCTCGAACCAGGTGGATTTTGGTGGCATAACCTGATTCGCGTCGGCAACGGCCATCAGTGCCTCGAGGCTGGTCGGGAACAGGGCGAAGGCCACGGCCATTTCGCCGCTATCGACGCGGCGCTCGAGCTCGCCAAGCCCGCGTATGCCACCGACGAAGTCGATTCGCGTGTCGCGGCGGGGATCGCCGATGCCCAGTACCGGCGCGAGCAGGTGATCCTGCAACAGGCTGACGTCGAGACTCGCCACCGGATCAACGGGAATCAATCCCGGGCGCAGATCAAGCCGGTACCAGTTACCGTCCAGGTACATGCCGAACTGGCCGGCGCATCTGGGCTTCGCGGGCTGATCGACTCGCGCCACAGCGCACTTCTCGGCGATACGAAGCAGGAAATCAGCCGGCGTCAGACCGTTCAGGTCCTTCACCAGGCGGTTGTAGTCAAAGATCCGCATTTCGTTGTGCGGAAAGGCTACACAGAGAAAGTAGTTGTAGTCCAGATCACCAGAATGATGCGGGTTGCCCGCGTTGCGGGCAGCCGCCACGCGAGAGGCGGAAGCCGAGCGATGGTGGCCGTCGGCAATGTACAGCGAGTCCATGGAGTCGACGATCCGGGTAACGGCGCTGATTTGAGCGGGGTCCTTCAGCACCCAGATGGTGTGTACGATGCCGTCATCGGCTGTTACCTCACAAGCCGGAAACCCCTGTGAGTTCTGCGCAAGGATCTGGTGCAGCTCGGCATTTCTCCGGTAGGCCAGCAGCACGGGTCCGGTCTGTGCGTTCAGTGCCGTGATCTGCCGGACCCGGTCGTCTTCCTTGTCGGGCCGGGTGAATTCGTGCTTGCGGATGCGATTGCGATCGTACTCGGCGACGCTGCCCACGCAGGCGATGCCCGTTTGCACGTGCTCGCCCATGCGCAGCTGGTAGATGTAGTAGTGGGGCCTGTCGTCGCGGACAAGCACGCCGTCGTCGATCAGGCGGCGCAGGTTCTCTGCGCCCCTGGCGTACACGGCGGGGGAGCAGGGATCCGTGCCCTCCGGCAAGTCGATCTCCGGCTTGGAGATATGCAGGAAGCTCACCGGCCGTCCGTCAGCTCGTTGCCGGGCTTCCGCAGTATTCAGTACGTCGTAGGGCGGTGCCGCCACCGCCGCGGCCTGTTCCGGCACGGGTCGCAGGGCGCGGAAGGGTCTGATGAGGGTGTGCATGCTAGACGAGACCGAGGATTTCGAAGGCTGCTCTTTCCCCGGACTCCATCGCGCCTTCCATGCCGCGGTTCGAGACCGCCGTGTGTTCGCCGCAGAAGTGAATACGGCCGTGTGGCTTGCCGACTTCGCTGGCGAACGCAGTGACCTGGCCAGGGCCCCACAGTGCCCAGTCGCCCGCCGAGAAGGGGTCCCGGTACCACGAGTGATAGACCCTGGGCTCCACCTTGTCTTTGGCCGCCGGCCTGACCCGGTAGAAGTCCTCCATGATGGCGGCGGTCGCATCCCTGGGGTCGAGGGTGTCCATCCACGTCGCATTGCGGCCACGAATCCAGATCGTAAGGCTGGTGATGTCGCGCGGCGTCTTGCCCTTGCGCTCCGCGACCACCATGCCGGCAAGGCCGTTGCTGAAGATGTTGGGATTGCGCCCGTCCTCCTGCCAGAAAGGCTTCTTCACGACCAGGTGCAACATGTTGATCGGCTGTGAGGCCAGGGAGTTAATCGCCATGCCGTGCACACCCGTGATGAGCGGGTCGATGCGAACACGGCGGAGAACCGACATTGGCATTGAGCAAATGACGTAGTCGGCCTTGTACACCGTGCCATCCGCGCAATGGACTTCTGAACCGCTGTCGGTGGAACGAATGCCTGCAACGTCGCAACCGAACTTGACGGCCGTCTTCAGGCCCTTGGCCATGGCCTCGGGAATTGTCTGGTTGCCGCCGACTGCTGTATAGCCGAAGGTCTTCCCGCCCAGTTGTGCCTGCATCATGGCGAAGGTGCTGCCGAAGAGCACCATCATTGCCGACACGTCGTGGGCAGTTGTGCCGTAGTTGGGATTGGTATTCCAGCAAAGCTCAATGACCTCCTCTGATACGCCGAGGCTGGTCAGCCACTGGTGCAGGGATACGTCGTACCTGGCATTGACGGGATCCAGCCACGAGTCCGCATTCTTCAGCGGATTATTTTTGCCAATGATGGGGTTCAAGTAGGACCAGGGCATGCTCCGCCGGGATGTCGCCGGGAATGGGTTTTGCGGATGGGTGGGCCACTGGTCCTCCGGAATGAGCTTGCCGTCCAGCACCAGCTCCCGGTCGTTGAAGAACGGCACTATCGGGGTGACATCAATCAGCCCGATATTGAACTTCTTGCAAGCGTCCATGAGGCGGGCGTAGCCCGGGCCGAAGGACGTGCCGCCGGACTCCGGGTTGCCAGGCACATCGCGGTGCGACAGCACCCGTCCGCCAACCCGCTGCCGGCCCTCGAGCACCTGGACGTCAATGCCTTGTTCCTCGAGGAGCAAGGCCGCATTGAGACCGGACAGCCCGGCCCCGATAACGATCACGGTCGTCCGGTTCTGCGCCCGCAGGGGGCCGGATCCAAGCGCCGCCGCAAGGGGAAGAGCTCCGATGCCTTTGACGAGAGTGCGGCGGCTGACGACGGTCGACTGGGGCATGGCGAAGTCCTGCAGATCCAATAGTTCAATTGTCAGCAGACAATGCTACACCGTGGTCCCCCAACGCAGAAACTTCAGGCGGTTCGCCGTCTGCCCACTGCGCAGAGAGCCAGTACGCCAAGCACCAGAAGATCAGGGCTTCCCGATCCGCCGCCGGGTTGCAGGCCGACGACATCGACCGTCACCGTGTCTATGGCCGTTGCGCCGCCATTGTCGGTAACAACCAATTCGAACTCCAGCCTGGAAGTGGTGCGGGGGACGTCAAAACTTGCCTGCGGAGAGTCTGCGCTCCTCAAGGTGACAGTGCGCCCATCGGTTTGGGTCCATGCATAGCTGACCAGGGATCCGTCAAGGTCGACACTGTTCCGGCCGTTCAACGTTACGGATTCGCCACCGGCGGTGACCAGCCGGGAGTCTTGGCCCGCGTCAGGCACCGGCAGGTAATTCCCGCCGATCCGGCTCGGTCGGCTGGTCAGGAAGTTGGCTGCGGCCGGCACCTTGGCCAGGAGCCAGGCAGTGGTCTCCTCAAGAAATGCACGTTCCACGCCAAGCAGACTGTGCGCATTGATGCCGGTGGGGCCGAGGGGGCCCGGGTAGGGCAACTCCACATAGCTGGCGTCAACACCGGCATTCAGCGCGGCATTCCGCACGTCCACCGAGTAGGAATCTGGCGTGAAGCTGTCCCCGTTGGCGCGGAGCAGGAAGACGGGCACTAGGGCGGCAGTAATCTCCCGCACGACGACTGATCGTGAATCCGGCCCCCAGTAACTCAGGAACGTTCGCGCCGAGCGTTGCAGATCAATGCCGAAGGTGGTCAGGTAATCACGAATCTGTTCGCCGCGACCGTCGGCGACAAGCTCGTTGGACAGCGCGATATGAGAGTCGTAGAGACTTTCCGGCAGAAACAGGATGTCCGTTGCTGCTTCCCGTCCGTCCCGTACCACGCCGAACAGCCCGATCGCAGCCACGCGGGGGTCGTTGTCGCTCAAGGCTGGATAGACGCCGGCTGCCTGGGTTCCGCCACTGTGCCCGGCGACAAACACCGTGTTGAAGCCGATTCGTTGCAGAAAGTCTATGCCCACGGCCATGTCGAGCGTGGTGTCTTCGAATAACGTGTTGCCGCCGCCGGCGGCCACACCCCAGTCCCGACCGTTAAGCGACAGCACCGTGAATCCACGTGCAACGCCCCACAGTCCCGCCGCCTGGGCCACACCGCCGGCATAGGATCCCTGCGCGCCATGCCGAAAAACCCACGCGACCTCCCGGGTGCCGTTGACGGCCGCATCATTGGTGGGTACATACAGCTCGCCATCCAGGCTTGTTCCATCCGGTGCGTAGAGCGTCAGGAACAACACGTCTGCGTCCAGATTCATCCGGGTCTCACAGGCGCTGTCGGCTGAGTCCGTGCCGGACACGCCATCGCACTGGTCGCCGCCGCCGGCGCCCACCATGACATCGTCGTCGGCATCGCCGGTCAGCTGGTCGTTCCCGGCATCACCGCGCAGGCCGTCATGGCCGGACCCGCCGGAAATGACATCATCGCCCTCGTGGCCACGGAGGTCGTCGTCACCGTTCTCACCGAACAGACGATCATTGCCGGTGCCGCCGATGAGGATGTCGTCACCGTCGCCACCACAGACGATGTCGTTACCGCTGGCGCCGTCGACAAGATCATTGCCGCCCAGGGCCGCGATGACGTCATCGCCGGCAGTACCCAGGAGATTGTCGTTCCCGTCTGTTCCTGTCAGCGTGGCGGGCAAGCCTTCGCACGTTTGTGCGGCGAGTGGCATCGGCAGCATCAGGGCCAGCAGGCAGCAGGCAAACAATTGGGTTTTCACGTGGTTGTTCCTCGTGATTCTGATTTTTTCGTGCCATCCGCGACCATGCGGCGCCGTCAGTCGGCTGCCGTCACATCACGCAGTGCTGAATGTAGTCGCTTGCGCCTGGTGCGGCAATCCGCCACGGAGTTGGCCGGTTTCTCAACTGCACGCACGAAGGGATGAGTTATGATTCCAGCCAGCGCAAATTCAGAAAAATGAAGCGCATATCAGCGAGGAAACCATTCAAACCGCTGGCCCGAAGGAGAATTGCTGTGAAGAAGAATATTGCCGCTCTGGGCTTGCTGCTGGCGTCGTCGCCGGGATTCACAGACCCGGCGGCGCTCCCGGCTGCGCCGCCGGCCGATCCCCGGGAACTGCCGAGCTTCATGGTGCCAATTCCAGCCGAAGCGGCGGAAGCCTACTGGGCACCGGATTCCCGTCACTTGATCGCGCAGACGCGTGATCCCGAGGCGGTAAAGACGCTGACCGGAGGCAACGGGGCGCTGACCTGGATCTTCTCGGATGACGGCAAGGAGTTCTGGCGGGTCAACGATCGCGGTCAGGATGCCTGCTCGTTCTTTTTTCCGGATGGCAAGTCGATCGTCTGGACGTCAACCCGCGACAATCCCGACATGCCAGTGGGTAACTGGTCCGACTCCGACAATTACCCCCAGGGCGGGGAGCTCTATATCTCCGACTGGCAAGGCAAGAATGTGCGCCGGATGACGAACAACAAGTACTACGAGGCCGAGGTGTCCGTGTCGCCTGACGGCCAATGGCTGACATTCGGGCGGCAGATCGACGGCAAGATGGATATCTGGGTCCTCAAGACAGACGGCACCGGGGAATTCCAGGTGACGCGCACCGACGACTGGCAGGAGGGCGCGCCGTTTTTCATGCCAGACAACGAAACCATCATTTTCCGGGCCTGGCGCCGGTCGGACTACAAGAAGATCAAGCCGACGCCAATGACGATTTTCACCATTCATCGCGACGGGACCGACTGGCGGCGCCACACGTACGACAATGGTATGAACTGGCACCCGACGCCCGCACCGGATGGCAGGCACTACGTGTATGTCAAGGCGCTGACGGAAAACAACTGGGAGATTTACCTCGGCGACCTTGCTGGCGGTGAGCATCGCCGCCTGACGTACGCCGACAAGATCGACATCCTCGCCCACATTTCCCCCGACGGAAAAAAGATGAACTGGGGCCGGGCCACCGGCGAGAAGTTCATGTCGAATATCCGCACCTTTGTCATGGATGTGTCGTCACTGAACCTCGGCAAGGAAAACTACGTGCCCTTTAACCCCTCCTGGGGCCAGAAGATGGAACTTAACCAGAAGATTGAACTTAAATAGGGTATTTGGTTCTGATGCGGGTACGGTCACTCCTGCTGGCGCTGCTCTTCGCTGTTCCGGCAGCGGCCACCACCAGCATCCATCGCACAGCCGGCGCCGAGCCGCCGTCGCTCGATCCCAGCCTCGGCTCGGGCACCATGGCGGCACCCGCGCTGTCCGACATGGTCGAAGGCCTGGTCATGCGTGGGCCGTCGAAGCAGCCTGAGCCGGGCTGCGCCGAGAGCTGGACGGTATCGCCCGACCGGTTGACCTGGACCTTCCTCCTGCGTCCTGGCCTGCAGTGGTCGGATGGCAGGCCGCTGACCGCCGATGATTTTGTCTACTCCTACCGCCGTCTCCTGGATCCCGCGACGGGCGCCAGCAATGCAGGACTGTTCCTGGCAATTCGCAACGCCCGGAAGATCGTTCAGCGACAGTTGCCGCCGGACGTTCTCGGTGTCCGGGCGCCGGATGCGCGAACCTTTGTCGTGGAGCTCGAATTTCCCGTGCCGTATCTCCTCCAGTTGCTTGCCAACACGCAAGCCGCTCCCGTACCGAAGCATGTCATCGACAAGCTCGGCCGGGACTGGGCCCGACCCGGGACGCTGGTGAGCAACGGACCGTACGTGCTCGCGGAGCGTGTCCCGCAGAGCTACATAAAGCTTATGAAGAATCCCCGCTACCACGCCGCGGACCGGGTGAGCATCGATGACGTGTACTGGCATCCCACGCAGGATCTCGGCGCGGCCTTTCGGCGCTTCCGGGCCGGCGAGATGGACGTGGTGCTGAACGTGGGCCCGGACGACCTCGGCTGGGTCCGGAAGAATCAGCCGGAAGCACTGCACACCGGCCCTATTCATGCCACCTACCTGCTCGTGCTGAACGTGTCACGGGCGCCGCTGGATGATGTCCGCGTGCGCCGCGCGCTGTCGCTGGCCATTGATCGTGACGTTATTGCCAACCAGTTGCTGAAGACCGGGGTCCGGCCCGCCTGGTCGTTCGTGAGCCCTGGCATCGGGGGTTACCCTGGCAGATCAACGGCGGCCGAGGAGGGCATGCCCGCCGCCAAGCGGATCGCCGAGGCGCG
This sequence comes from uncultured Chromatiaceae bacterium, assembly GCA_964587605.1. Classification (GTDB taxonomy): domain Bacteria; phylum Pseudomonadota; class Gammaproteobacteria; order Steroidobacterales; genus SHZI01. The sequence continues at coordinate 9,294 of CAZPNN010000235.1, read as the reverse complement.
CCGGTTGCTCGACGAGGCGGGATTCGGCCCGGAAAAACCCCTGACGCTGCCCCTGGTCTACGACACACAGGAAGAGAATCGCAAGATCATGGTCGCTATCGCCATGATGTGGCAGGCAATCGGGGTGCAGGCGGAGATCAGCAACGTGGAGTTCGGCGCCGCTCTCGGGGCCCTGCGGACCAGAAACTATGCCGTGGCCAGGTCGTCCACATTCTCTCTCTATGACGATCCGAACGCCTTTCTGCAGCAGTACGGCAGCCAGTCGCCAACCAACTGGGCCGGATGGCGTAGTCCCGCCTACGATCGGCTGCTCGAGCAGTCAAACGTCGCCACGGAGGCTGCCGACCGGACGCGCCTGTTGCTGGAAGCCGAGGCGATCATCGCCACCGAGGTGCCGGTGATTCCGATCTACCACTACCAGGGCAAGGTGCTGGTCGCGCCCCGGGTCAAAGGCTGGTGGGACGGTGCAATTGGCACGCCGCCCTCGCGTTTTCTGTCGGTGGAGTAAACGATGGCTTTTCGAAATTTGATCCTTGCGGTCGTTCTGGCCGCTGCCAGCGCGAACGGGGAATCCGTGATTCGCCGGGGCACTTCGGCGGACGCGCCGACACTTGATCCGGTGATCGCGGCTGGCACGCTGGCCGCACCGATCATCAATGACCTGTTCGAGGGGCTGCTGGGCAAGGATGCGGCCCTGAAGCGTATCCCCGGCTCGGCGGAGAGCTGGACGATCAGCCCGGACGGCCTTACCTACACCTTCAGGTTGCGGCCCAGCCTGCAGTGGTCGGATGGAGTGCCGCTCACGGCCAGTGATTTCGTGTATGGCTACCGACGTCTGGTGACTCCCGCTGTCGCATCACCGCTGGCGGGGCAGTTCTACGTGCTCGAGAATGCCCGTGACATCGTCACTGGCAAGCTGCCGCCGGAGAAACTGGGCGTCAGTGCCCCCGACCCGCGCACGGTGGTCCTGCGCCTCTCGGCGCCAGCGCCCTGGTTTCTCGACCTGGTCGGAGCCCTCGCCGTGTCTCCGGCTCCGAAGCACGTCATTGAAAAGTACGGCAACGACTGGACCCGGGCCGACCGGATGGTGACGAACGGCGCGTATACGCTTGCCGAGCGCATTCCGCAGACGATGACCCGGCTTCGCAAGAATCCCCGGTACCACGCGGCGGATAGCGTCCGCACTGAAGTGGTGGAGTGGTACCCGACACAGGATCTTGGGACCTCCCTGCGACGCTTTCAGGCGGGTGAGCTCGACCAGGTTCTTAATTTCCCGCCGGACGAAATCGAACGCTTGCGGCGCGAGATGCCGGAATCACTGAGGATTGTCCCCAGCCTCGGCGTGTACTACCTGGCCATCAATTTGCGCAAGCCGCAGTTTGCTGATGCGCGTGCGCGGTTCGCCTTGTCGCTTGCTATTGATCGCGAGGGCCTGACGGAGAAGCTGTTACGAACCGGCGTCAAGCCGGCATTTACATTTGTCGGCACCAAATTCACTGGTTACGCCGGAATTCAGCTGCCTGAGGAAGCGCTGCCGTTTCCAGCCCGGCAGGCGGAGGCCCGCCGCCTGCTGGCGGCGGCCGGCTTCGGCCCCGGCAACCCACTGACCTTCGAGTACGTGTACGACACGAATGAGGAGAACCGGAAGCTCGCCGTGGCCCTGGCGGCGATGTGGCAGGCCGTGGGCGTCAAGGCCCGGCCGGCGAACGTCGACTTTGGCCAATTGAACCGGCAGGTCCGTACCGGCAGTTTCGAGGTGGCGCGCTGGAGTTATTTCGCGAGCTTCGATGATCCGTTTGCGCTGCTGCAACTCTATGCCGGAGACAACACCAACAATTATGTCGGCTACCGGAATCCGGAGTACGACCGGTTGCTGGTGCAGTCGAATGCCATTACGGACCCGAAGGCACGTTTCAAGGTCATGGAGCAGGCGGAGACGATACTGATTCGCGACGCCCCGATCATTCCGATCTTCGACTATGTACGCCGGTACCTCGTGGCGCCCAACCTAAAGGGCTGGGTTACGTCCGAACGGGGGCCGACCCCGAGTCGCTACCTGACTGTGGACCGGGAGCGTCGCTAGACGCCGCTGTCTGCGTCCGTGGCTCATCGAGAACCGAGAACTCCTGCCGTCGCGGGCCGGGAGGAACCACGACTAACCCCTCGTCCTTGCGGCATTCTTCGTCGAAGTGGCTGAGTGCGCGGGTGAACATCGCGTAACGCTGATCGGAGGGCCCCAGGTTCACCAGCAGCGTCACGCAGCGGATGATGCTGTCCGCCGCCGCTGAGACCCCGGTTGGGGAGTGTCGCAGCAGATCGCCGTAGTCATCGCGGATCTGGAACAGCATGCCGTAGTTGCCGTGCCCCTGGTTCACGGCAGCCTCCACGGCCTCGTTCACGCCTTTTCGGAATCTGGTGTAAACGCCCCGACGTTCCATCAGGCGTTCCATCAGGCGTTGCCGGGCAGTGGCGGACATGGGCGTCGTCAGATCGCGGTCGGCGGACGTTCCGTGCAATCTGCTCCGCAACCAGACACAGGTCAGGTCCACCACGCGCGTCAGTGCGTACCCGAGAACCACGAGCAGCAGATAAGTGACTGGTTCCGGCAAGCCCATGGCAACGGACGTCCCAAGCCTGATCGGGTATTTAGTCGGCAGACGTGCCGGAAATCTGAGTGACCTGCGTCACAGTGCGGGGACGTCAGGTGCGATTCAGGGCGGTTTCTTCTTCGCAGCGACGGATTCTGGCGCGAAGTTCCAGCGACTTTCGCGCATCGACCGGCAAGCCAAGTTCCCCACGCTCCCAGGCATCGGCGAGGCGCTGCAGCGCCAGCCGGTGATTGCCGGCGGCGGCTTTCTGGTACCAGTCAAGCGCCACCCCGTTGTCGTGGGGCAGTTCAGGCCCCGCTTCCGACTGCCAGGCAAGCCAGTACTGCGCCTCCGTAACGCCATCTTGCGCGGCTGAGCGAATCAGGGGAATTGCTTCCTCGGGTTGCCAGGTGCCGCCGAGGCCCAGCGAGAAGAACGAAAGCTGGTAGGTGGCTTCCGGATCGCCGGCTTCGGCTTCAGCCCTGCACAGCGACCGGACGCGCGCCAATTCTGCAGGCTCGGGCGCCGTTTGCAAAAGCAGGGGGCGCACCAGTGATCGGCACTCGCTGGCCTGTGAAAGCACAGGCAACGACGAAAAGAAGAACAGCAGCAGTGACAGGAACCGGCAGGTTCGCAACATGGCGGATAGTTTACCCGCTACCAGCGGCGAACGCGGCCTCCGTCGCTATAATGGCCGGGCCCGGCCTGTGATTCCGGGACCAACGGAAAGCCGGGATGAAGCTGATCTGCACCCTTGTTGTCGTGCTACTGAGTCTGGCCGCGCCTGACTTCGCACAAGCACGCAGCCAGCCGCGCAGCCAGGCGCGCACTGTAGGAGTCCTCTACGTCGTTCACGGCGGTTCCGACGATCAGGACGTGGCGGATACCTTCGACACGACGCTGCAGTTTTTCCAGTACGACCCCAACAACATCGTCTTCAAGGGCCTGATCTGGAACGCCTCTGCGTGGCCAACCGTGGTGAAGTCCGGCGACAGCCAGAGTTACGCCAACGCGGCCACGCAACTCAAGAAGTACGCCTTTGCCGTCGAGCGCCTGGGCGGAAAGGATCCCTCGGCGGTGCTCACCGACCGGCAGTTCGCCAGCATGCAGAAGGCGCTTAAGGCGGAGGCACGTCGCCTCAACGTTCGTTTCGTGGCTGATATTGCGCAATGGATCGGCAGCCAGGAGCAGGCCCACCGGCTGCCGTGGCCCCGCTATCTGTACGAGCCCCAGGTGGCTAAAGGCACGCGCCTGACCTACTGCGGCAGCGCCGCGGACGGCGGGCCGTGGGCGGGCTGCGATCCCGAGCGCTACAACGTGGACGGACCCGCCGAACGTCTCCTCAAGCAAGGTGCCGGGGAGATCGTGATGGTGGACATGACCGTTGGCGGCATGCGTTTCTGGAAGACCTACGACGTGGTCAGCATGACCCGTCGCGTGGTGGCCGACTGGAACCGGAAAAACGGCACGGCGGTGCCCGTGCGCTGGGTCAATGACCCGACAGACCTGATGCAGGCCAGTGTTCCTGCCGATCCGCCCAACTGGACGCGGGCGCTCGGGCCACCGAAGGCCGACTCGCGCGTGCCGCTGGCTGGCCGGGGTAACCCGGTCATCGAAGACCCGTTGCTGGTGGCCATGCACGTGGATGGCGTGGAGGCGGCGTTCAATCCCTCGGTCCCGTCGAAGGACACCGCAGTGCTGTTCGTCAATCACGCCACCCGCGACGGCAATGAAACCTACGACCCGAAGATCGATGACACCCTGGTCCTCGATGGACTGATCAAGCAGGAACTGCTCCGGCGCCACCCGAAGATGCAGCCGGACAACATCATCGGGTCGTGGATGGGGGTGCGCGAGCCAAACCCGGCGATTCGCATTGGCGGCCGCGTGCGCAACAACCTGGAGCGCACCCGGGCGATGCGCGGAGAGGACCTGGGCGGTGCCTGGCTGTACGAAAGCGACCGGCAATTGCCGGGTGGGGATCACCAGTACCGCTACTGGGACGCGCTCGACCAGCTGCGGAAGCGTGGCGTGCGGCACGTGGTCGTGATCTTTTCCCAGATCGTCATCGACAACGCCTTTAACCTGATCGACGTTCCCAATCAGATCGCCAAGGAAATCGGCGCGAGGAGCTGGTTCACCGTCGGCAAGCGCGATCGGCGCCTGTATCCGCAGACGGGGCACCCCTTTGCCGACTACTGGGGCGTCTGGGCCGACACCCGGTGCCGTTCCGATGACTCCGTGGGTCCCGGGTCCGCCACTGGCCCCTGCTGCCTGAAGATGGGCGGATGTGGCGATGCGCGCCCGTACCCACCACCGCGCCAGACCCCGATTGACCAGCCCCGCCCGGACACTGACCCCTCACTGGTGTTCGATATCCCGGCCTTCGGCCACTTAGGCTACGACCCGGCGGCTGGCCCGCCGGGCGAAGAGGCCCCGGTGCAGGGCCAGTACCGTGGCACCTGGGCCCTGTGGCGCCCGCCGAATGATGACCCGCGAATGGGTAAACTGCTGGCCCACCAGGTTGGCGAGTTCTTGCGAAGGTAGTAGTTCATGACGAGATTTCGAACCGGACGCCGACTGGCGCTCCTGCTGGTTGCCACGATCATCCTCGCCAGCTGCGGTGGCGGCGGCAGTATCAGCAACGAACTGTCGCTACGGATCATCCAGGCGTCGCCGGATGCGCCCCTGGTGAATTTCCTCATTGGCGGCGTTCGTGTGCGGATTGGCGTCAACTACAGGGCCGGGTACGGCTCCATTTTTGTCACGCCGGGTACCTACAGTCTCGCCGTCGAGGCGATCCTGCCCGGGGAAGACGCGCTGATTATCCCCGCCACGCCAACACCGCTGTCGGCGGGAAACGATTACACCTTTATCGTCATCGGCAAGGACGCCGACGATACCGTGCAGTTGATGCAATTCGAAAGCCCCATTGAAGTCGTTCCCGCGGGCAATGCGCGGGTGCAGGTGGCGCACGCGGCGCCTGGCGTAGACCCGGTGGACGTTTACCTCACGGCACCGGGCGACATCCTGTCGGCAGCCGTGCCGATAGCCCAGGCGACCTACGGAACTGCCGATGCCCGACAACTGGTACCCGTCGGCACTTACGTGATCAGCGTCACGCCGGCGGGCATGCCCGATACCGTGCTGTTCGATTCCGGCGAACTCACCCTGCAGAGTGGCCGGGATCTGCTACTGGTTGCCGTGGCCAACACCACGACCGACACGGCATCAGTGCCCATTTCACTGGTCGTGAATGAACTTCGCGTCACAGCCGATATCCTGGACAAGGACCTGCCCTCCGATCTCAGGGTGGTGCACGTGTCGCCCGACGCGCCGGCGCTCGATGTGACCGCTGTGCCCAGCGCATCCAGCTTCCCCGACGTTCCGCTGACTAGCCAGGCCAACCCGACTGGCATCGCGCTGGACAGCGCTAATGGCCGCGCCCTCATCGTCGATAACCGCGTGGGCGCCGTAATTGCCGTAGACCTGCAGACAGGTGCGCGCACTGTCCTGTCCGATAGCAGTACTCCCAACGCGCTGAATCCGCTCCGTGGGCCAGTGGGCATCGCGCTGGACAGCGCGAACGGTCGGGCGCTGGTGACCGACAACTTTTTGCGCGCGGTGGTTGCAGTTGACCTGCAGAGCGGGGCTCGGTCCATTCTTTCCAGCGACGTGGCCCCTGACGCGGCGAATCAATTCAACCGCCCGGCGGGCATAGCTCTCGACGGCGCCAATGGCCGTGCCCTGGTCGTCGATGGCGGTCTTGGCGCCGTAGTGGCGGTTGATTTGCAGAACGGTACGCGAACCATCGTCTCAGACCGCACAACCCCGAATGGATCGAACCCGTTCAGTGGACCAGTTGGTATCGTCCTTGACGGCACCAATGGCCGCGCCCTGGTGACGGACAATCGGCTAGGCGCCGTGCTGGAGGTTGACCTGCAGAGCGGCGAACGCAGAATCGTGTCAAACAACACCGACCCCGATAATCTGAATCCGTTCAGCGGGCCCGTTGGCATTGCCTTGGACAGTCCCAATGGCCGAGCTCTGGTGGTGGACAATCGGCTCGGCGCCGTGCTGGCGGTTGACCTGCAGAGCGGTGCACGCACGATCGTCTCAAACGACGTCACCCCCGATGCGCTGAACCCGTTTTTCGGGTCGGTGGGCATCGCCTTGGATACCGCCGATGGACGCGCGCTGGTGGTCGATAACCGTATCGGCGCCGTGTTCACGGTTGACCTGCAGGGTGGTGGTGCGCGTACTGTCCTCTCGAGCAGCGCCACCCTCAATGGGCTTTCGTATCTCGGCCGCACGAATTACCAGAGCCTGCAGCCAGACACCTACTCGCTCACCGGCGTCACGACCTCGGACCCGTTGCCGACAACGTTCCTGTTTGGTGTGAGCCGTGCGATGCTTGCCGGTCAACGGGCGACGATGCTTGTCGACGGTCTGCTGGCAGACATCAGTTCTCCACTGATTCTGGGGGACGATATCAGGCCCGTGCATGCCGAAGGCAAACTGCGGATCGTGAATTCGGCACCCGCGAGCGGTGCGGTTGATGTCTACATCCTGGATCCGGAAACGCCAATCGAGTCGGCAACCAGCGGGGTGTTCAACTTTGGTCTGGGGGGTGCGACCGCGCACATCGGTTATGAGCCGGGGAATTACACGGTTACCTTTACCAAGGCCGGGGACAAGACGATGGTGCTCGCGACGGCCGACGTGGCTGCCACGGCCGGCACGGTGCAAACGGCGATCCTGGTGGATGAGGTTCGGGTGGAAGGGAACAACGACGGCAATCCGCCGTCCGTGCTGCTGATCGATGATCTTGCCGACTAGCGCCGGCGGCTAGTAAACGGGAACCGAATCGTCGATTTCACGGGACCAGGCGTCGATGCCGCCGCGGAGATTGTAGAGATTGGTGTAGCCGCGGCGGCGATAGCGTTCGGCAACAGCCTGGCTGCGGCCGCCACGGTGGCAGTGAAAGATGATCGGCGTGTCGGGCGGGAGGCCGTCGATGGTTCTCACGCTGTCTTCGTTCCAGGGGCGTGCGGCGGGGAGCGAGGCAACTGCCCGTTCGTCGTCACCGCGCACGTCAAAAAGCCACGGCTTTTCATCACGGTCCAGCGCGGCCTTTAGTTCCTGAACTGTCATTGTCTTCACGGGTGGTGGCGCATTGGGATTGTCGAAACTGAAACCCTGGCCCTGCAGGCTTTCGCGGACACGGACGCGCAGACCGTCCGCCCGTGCCGCACTCCACCGGTCCATCTGCAGCGAGACCGGGCCGCTCACGACGGTCAGACTGCCCGGGCGCGGCGGTGCCAGTGACATCGAGTGTTCGAAGCCGGCATTGATCTTGAGGTGAATCGTGTGGTCTGGCCGGCTCTGGATCGCGTTGACCATGATGTCGGCCGCGTCGGGATCAATCTTGATCTCGGGTCGCTGGCCGGTTGGCTCGGGCATACCGAGCACACTGCCGAGTTCGCCCGAATCGAACATCTCCGTGATGATGTCGCTGCCGCCGATCAGTTCGCCATCGACGTACAGCTGGGGGATCGTGGGCCAGTTGCCGTAGGCCTTGATGCCGTCCCGGATGTCGGGATTCTGCAGGACGTCGATGGCCAGATAGTCGGGCAGCATCATGTCGAGTGCCGCGACAGTCTTGGCGGAGAAGCCGCACTGGGGCTGGGCACGATTGCCCTTCATGAAGACGACCACGCGGTTGTCGCGGAGGAGGCCGTCGATAGCGTCGCGGGTTTCGGGGGACATAATTTTATGGGCTGCGCCTTGCGGCGCTCCTACACGGAAAAGCTGGAACCGCAGCCGCAGGTGGTGGCGGCGTTGGGGTTCCGGATCACGAAGCGGGCGCCTTCAAGATCATTCTTGTAGTCGATTTCCGCACCGGAGAGGTACTGGATGCTCATGGGATCGATCAGCAGCGTGACGCCTTCGTTGCGCACCTGGGTGTCGCCGTCTTCCAGCTTCTCGTCGAACGTGAAGCCGTACTGAAAACCTGAACAACCGCCGCCCGAAATAAACACCCGCAGCTTGAGGTTCGGGTTGCCTTCCTCGGCAATCAACTCGGCCACCTTGGCGGCGGCAGAGTTGGAGAAATTCAGGCTGGGGGCGCCACTGGCGATTTCGGTATCCATTTCAAAAGTCTGACGGTGGGGCCTTGGTCAGTCAAGGCAGGGGTCCGTAAAGAAGGAGAGTGGTCGCCTGTCCAATCTGGGTCTCTCCGCATCGATTTCAAGGCCGCCGGTGCCAGAATGGCGCCCATGCAAGGTTCCGAAGCACCGATCGCCGTCCTCAAGGCCTGGAATCTGGCGAGTGCCAGCCTCGCGCCGCTCGGCAGCGGGCTCATTAACCGCACCTGGCTGGTGGCAAACGGCGCGGACCGTTATGTCCTGCAGCAGGTCAATCCGGTCTTTACGCCCGACATTCATGAGGACATCCGGGTGGTCACGGCGCACCTGCGGTCCCGGGGCATGGTGGCGCCCGAGTTGCTGCCCGCCACTGACGGCCGGTGGTGGGTTACGGATGCCGGACGCGTGTTCCGGCTGATGACCCACGTGGACGGGGTGAGCCTCGACCGGCTGGCTACACCCGCCGAAGCACGGGAAGCCGGCACCTTGCTGGCACGCTTTCATCGCACACTGGCCAGCCTGGACCATGAGTTTCGCAGCCGTCGCCTGGGCGTTCACGA
>CAZPNN010000234.1:0-5383 GCA_964587605.1 uncultured Chromatiaceae bacterium | reverse complement strand
GTATGCCGATTACACGTACACCCAGAGTCCGCAGGCGACGGACGCTGATGGCAACGTGTTCAATCCCAGCCAATTCAACATCGGCCGAAGCTACATCAACGTGACCGGCAACGGCTCGGTCACGAACGCCGGCCAGTTCAGCGGGCCGACGAGCAGCAATTCGAGCGCTGCCATGTTCCGGCCGGGCCGCATCCTGCAGTTCGGCGGCAACTCCAACACCGCCCTGGTGATCGACATCAACGGCGCGACACCGCAAGTGACCCAGACGGGCTCGATGTCGTCCCAGCGGCGCTTGGTCAACGCCACCATTCTGCCCAATGGCAAGGTGCTCGCCACCGGGGGGAGTTCTGTCTGGAACGAGTTGACCAACGTCAACTACAGTGCCGAGATCTGGGACCCGAACACCGGCCTCTGGGCCGTTGGTGCGAGTGCCGTCAAAGCGAGGCTTTATCACTCCGGCGCATTGCTCATGCCCGACGCCAGCGTACTGGTCGTGGGTGGCGGGGCGCCCGGGCCTCAGACCAACACCAACGTCGAGGTCTATTACCCCCCTTACCTCTATGCCGCGTCCGGCGCTCTCGCCGCCCGTCCGACCATCGAGTCGGCACCTTCGGTCATCGAGATCGGCCAGACTTTCCCGGTCGACTTCGCCTCGGCTCCCGGCATCAGCCGCATCGTTCTGATCAAGACCGGGGCTGTCACGCACAGCTTCAACATGGACCAGCGCTTCAACGAGCTGACGTTCAGCGCCACTGGCGGCCGGCTGATGGTGCAGGCCCCGACGCGTGCTGCCGACGCACCGCCGGGCTTCTACCTGCTTTTCGTGCTGGATACTTCCGGCACGCCATCGATCGCGCGCATTGTGAAGGTCAATGTGGCAGCAACACCGAATCCGGCAATCACACCAGCGCTTGCCAACCCCGGTAACCGGTCGGGCCTCGTCGGCACACCGGTGTCGCTCCAGTTGTCGGCCACCGATCCCAACAACGACCCGCTCGGTTACGGCGCCAGCAGCCTGCCACCCGGGCTGGTGATCAACGGCACCACGGGGCTCATATCAGGCACACCGAACACGGTCGGCATCTATAACGTCGTGGCTGCGGCAAGTGATGGCGTCAACAGCGACGTCGAGGGCTTCGTCTGGACGATCACACAGACAACCGCCTTCACTCTCGCTCCAATGCCCGTGCCGGCCCCGCAACTGGCCGGTGGCTCGACGACGTTCACCGCCACTGTGACCGGCGGCACGAACGTGCGGTACAAGTGGTATTTCGACGACGGCACGCCGGAGACGACCTACAGCTCCTCGCCGAGCATCACGCACGCCTTCGCCAATCCCGGCATTTACTACGTCACGGTGACCGTCATCGACGACAGCGGCTTGCTGCAGGCGCGGACCGTGGTCCAGGCCGTGCACCTGCCCCTGACGGCCAATCGACCGTCTGCGTCCTCCAGCATGCTGCTCGAGGATCGCAGCGGCGCCAGCGACCGGCTGTGGGTCGTCAACCAGGATAACGACACGGTGAGCGTGTTCGACGCCGTGACGAACGCGAAGCTTGCGGAAATCGCCGTCGGCACAGCCCCGCGCAGCATCGCCGCTTCGCCCACGGGCGAGCTCTGGGTGACGAACAAGCAGAGCGCCACCATCAGCGTGATCAGCCCGGCGAGCCTCGCCGTCAGTCGCACGATTGCGTTGCCGTTCGCCTCGCAGCCCTTCGGTATCGCCATGTCGCCGACTGGCGGCTCCGCCTACGTCGCGCTGGAAGCGGCGGGCAAACTGCTGAAATTCGGCGTGACCAGCTACGCGCAGACGGCAAGTACCGATGTTGGGGCGAATCCGCGGCATGTTTCGGTCGCTGCCAACGGCACCCTCGTCTACGTGTCGCGGTTTATTACGCCGCCGCAGCCAGGCGAGAGCACCGCCAGCGTGCAGACGACCAGCGGCGGCCTGCCAACCGGTGGCGAGGTCCTCGTCGTGGACGCCACCTCGATGACTGTGCAAAGCACGATCGTCCTGCGGCACAGCGACAAGCCGGATTTTGAGAACCAGGGTCGCGGCGTGCCCAACTACCTGGGTGCAGCCACCCTGTCGCCGGACGGCCAGTCTGCGTGGGTGCCGTCCAAGCAGGACAACGTCCAGCGCGGCACGCTGCGTGACGGCCGCGGCCTCGACTTTCAGAATACGGTGCGCGCCATCGGCTCCCGCATCGACCTTGCGGCTGGCGCCGAGGACTACCCGGCGCGCCAGGATTTCGACAACGCCGGCCTCGCCAGCGCCGCCATCTTCGATCAGCTTGGCGTCTACCTGTTCGTCGCGCTGGAGAACAGCCGCCAGGTCGTGATCATGAGCGCCTACGACAAGTGGCAGATCTTCCGCATCGACGTCGGTCAGGCACCACAGGGCCTCGCCCTGTCGGCCGATGGCCGCACGCTCTATGTCAGTAACTTCATGGACCGCACGGTGAGCCGGTTCGATCTCACGGCACTGCTCACGGACGGCACCGCAAACGTGCCGCTGACCGCGACGCTGACCGCGGTCGGCACGGAGAAGCTCACTGCCCAGGTACTGCAGGGCAAGCAGTTCTTCTACGACGCGCGCGACACGCGCCTGGCGCGCGACAGCTACATCAGCTGTGCGGCCTGCCACAACGACGGCGGCCAGGACGGACGGGTGTGGGATCTGTCCGGCTTTGGCGAAGGGCTGCGCAACACCGTCAATCTGCGCGGCCGCGCGGGTGCCCAGGGTTTCCTGCACTGGAGCAACAATTTTGACGAGGTGCAGGATTTCGAGGGCCAGATCCGCAATCTGTCCAGCGGTACTGGCCTTATGACGGACACGCAGTTCAATACCGGCACGCGCAATCAACCGCTCGGCGACGTGAAGACCGGCGTGAGTGCGGACCTAGACGCGCTGGCAGCCTACGTGGCTTCGCTCAATACGTTTGCATCGAGCCCGTTGCGCAACACCGACGGCAGCCTGACCGCAGCTGCAACCACCGGGCGCAGCGTCTTCATTGCGAAGAACTGCGCCGCCTGTCATGGCGGCGCGTCGTTCACGAACAGCGGAGTAAACAACCCCCTTAACATCGGCACGATCAAGGCGACGAGCGGGTCACGCCTCGGCAGTACGCTCACAGGCATCGACGTTCCAACGCTGCGGGACGCCTGGGCAACGGCGCCGTATATGCACGACGGCGCCGCGGCCACGCTGGGCGACGCGATCCGGGCGCACAACAATGTGACCGTGCCCGATGCGGACCTGCCAAATCTGGTGGCCTACGTGACGCAGATCGGCGATCAGGAAGTCTCGGCGCCGGCGCCGGCCCAGAACCTCGGCACGGGGCTCGTCGGCAAGTACTTCAACAACATGACGTTGTCCGGCAGCGTCGTTCTGCAGCGGACCGAGGCCGTCAACTTCAACTGGGGCAGCAACCCGCCGGGCACGGGAGTCAACAAGGACAAGTTCTCCGTCCGCTGGACCGGCACCGTGGAAGCATCCGCCACTGGTAACTTCCAGTTCCAGACCACTTCGGACGATGGCGTGCGACTCTGGGTGAACGGCGTCCAGCTCATCAACAACTGGACCAGCCATTCGGCGACCACCAATACGAGCGCCATCATCGCGCTGACCGGCGCCAGCCGGTACGCGATCACGATGGAGTACTACGACAACGGTGGCAAGGCGGTAGCCCAGCTCCGGTGGAAGACGCCAGGTACGACGTCCTACGTGGCGATCCCGGCGGGCCGCCTCTATACCAACTAGGAACATGCCACAATACTGGTTGAAACGACCGCACAGAGAGACTCCTTTGCGCTCACGACTCCGCCAGCGAGGCCTGTCAACGGCCGCCGCCGTACTTGCTGTCGGTCTGCTGGTGCTGTCATTGGTGCCGCGGCTGGCATCGGCCGGCGCCCCCTTGGCGCTGCCCGCGCTCCCGCGTGTCACGGTGCTGTCGACACCGAGAGCCCTCAAGGATTTCACGCTCACCGACCAGGACGGACGCGCGCGCAGATTCGAAAGCCTGCGGGGCGCGCCGCTCCTGGTATTTTTCGGCTTTACGAACTGCCCGGATGTCTGCCCGGCTGCGCTCGCCAAAATGAAGCTGTTGCACGCTGCCGATAAGGGCGCTCTGAAGGCGGTTAGCATACTCATGATCAGCGTGGATGGTGAGCGCGATTCACCCGCAGTCATGAAGAAATACCTCGCCGCGCTGTCGCCGGATTTCATCGGCCTGACGGGCAATCCCCGCACCGTGGGGGACATCGCCGCGCGCTTTTCTGCCGTGGCCTTCAAGGAACAGCCGGGCGAGGACGGCAACTACAAGGTCTTCCACTCCGAACAGGTCTTCGTTGTCGACAAGGCAGGCAGGCTCCGCGCGTCGTTCTCTGGCGCAGCCCTGGAGGACATGATCACGATCACGCGGGTGCTGTTGTCCGAACCGACCTGACCTGCGATTGATCGCGAGTCACTGCACATTATTGCCCGGTCCCCGCCAAACGAGATCGGCGACGACGGGCAAATGATCGGACCCGACATCCGGGCCAAGCCAGCTCCGAACCGGCCACCAGTCTTCGCCCGTAAGGATGTGGTCAATGCGCGAACTGAAGTCGAATCCCCCTATGTTTGCGCGGACGGTTTGGCCAGTTCCCCATCCGGTTAGCGAAAAGGCGTCGCGATAGCTGGCCCAATCGCGCCGATAGATTGTGCTGTCGGTTGGCATATTGAAATCACCGAGCACGATCAGCCCGCGACTTGGATCTGGCAGGCTCTGTTTGGCCCCCTGCGAAACGTCGCTGCGGTTCTGCGTTTCACTTTCCAGCAGACCACGCCGCTGGATCGAGAGGATCGTCCGTCGATCGACCAGCGTCGAGAGCCCGTATCGTGGGCTCGGAAGGTGAACCGTGGAAACAGCGATTTCTCCCACAGGAGAGCTGATTGCGCACTCCAGCAAAGTGGCCCGGGGCCACTCGTGAGGCGGGTGCATGCTCGTGGTCGCAAGACGAACCTGTGCCGGCCACTTCGCCGCCACCAGCAGCTCCCCTGACTGGCAGACGTGCCAGTCCCGAAAGACTTCCTGATAGGTTTCTTCGGGACTCTCCTGCAGTGCGATGACGTCTGGCTGAACCTGCTCAATCAATGCAGCAAGCGCGTCTGCGGATACGGCCTCTCCTGCCACGTTGTAAGTCACGACGCGAATCTGCGCCCCCGACGGCGAAAACGTCCGTGCCCACGGAATACGCATGTCCATGACTGGAAAGACAACGACCAGAGCTGCGGCCATTAAGACCCAAAGCAGCCGCCGGGAGAACACGGCCGCCGCCGGAATGAGCAGCACAAGTGGCAGACTGAATAACCAGCGTGAACCAAACAAGAGCAGCGTCG
>CAZPNN010000233.1:0-2992 GCA_964587605.1 uncultured Chromatiaceae bacterium | reverse complement strand
CGGGGCGGTGCCGTGGGTGGCCTCGAAGACGGCGTGGCCGGTCATGTAGTTCACGTTCCCACCGGGGGCGATGCCGATGCCGCCGATCTGGGCGGCGAGGGCGTCGGAGAGGTAGTCGCCGTTCAGGTTCATCGTGGCGATCACATCGAACTCGCTCGGGCGGGTCAGCACCTGCTGCAGGGTGATGTCGGCGATCGCGTCCTTGATGAGCACGGCGCCCTTCGCGAGGGCAGCCTTCTGCTCCTCATTGGCGGCCTTCTCGCCCTTCTCGGCCTTGGTGCGCTCCCACTGGTCCCAGGTGTAGACCTTGCCGGGGAACTCGCGCTCGGCGACGGCGTAGCTCCAGTTGCGGAACGCGCCCTCGGTGTACTTCATGATGTTGCCCTTGTGCACGATCGTGACGCTCTTGCGCTGGTTGGCCACGGCGTACTCGATGGCGGAGCGGAACAGGCGCTCGGTGCCTTCCCGGGAGATGGCCTTGATGCCGATGCCGGAGCTGCCCGGGAAGCGGATCTTGCCGTACTCCTTGGGGAAGTTGGCCTTGAAGAGTTCCAGGAATTTCTTGTTGCCTTCGCTGCCGGCCTCGAACTCGATGCCGGCGTAAATGTCTTCAGTGTTCTCGCGGAAGATCACCATGTCGACGTCTTCCGGCTTCTTCACCGGGGAGGGCACGCCCTTGAACCAGCGCACCGGGCGCAGGCAGACGTAGAGATCCAGCAACTGG
The DNA here is from genome assembly GCA_964587605.1 of uncultured Chromatiaceae bacterium. Taxonomy (GTDB): domain Bacteria; phylum Pseudomonadota; class Gammaproteobacteria; order Steroidobacterales; genus SHZI01. The sequence goes on along the minus strand of CAZPNN010000233.1, from coordinate 2,268 downwards.
CGGAGCGCGACGTTCAGGGAGCGGATGCCGCCGCCAATCGGCGTGGTGAGCGGCCCCTTGATGGACACGAGGTACTCGCGGCAGGCGTCGACGGTGGCGTCGGGCAGCCAGGTGTTGTAGTTGTCGTAGGCCTTCTGGCCGGCGTAGACCTCGAGCCAGTGGATCTGCTTCTTGCCGCCGTAGGCCTTCTTGACCGCGGCGTCGAGCACACGCACCGAGGCGCGCCAGATGTCGGGGCCGGTGCCGTCGCCTTCGATGAAGGGAATGATCGGGTTGTTCGGGACCGTCAGCTTGCCGTTGCTGATGGTGATCCTGGCGCCGCCTGCCGGGGGCGTGAGCGTGGTCGGGGCTGTGGACGTGGGAGCTGCCATGCGGTTGTCCTGTCTGGCTTGTTTGTTGAGCCAGACATTATCGCAGCCTCGCGTCCCGCCCGTAAACGTCGGGGCGGAAATTCACCTCGCCGGACGGTGTTACCCAGCTGGTGAGATAGACCACGTAGACAGGAATCGCACGGGGCAGCGTCAGCGTCCTGGTAGGAGCGCCTTCAGGCGCGATCGTTGTTGATGTCGCGCCTGAAGGCGCTCCTACGAACGAGGTCCCTTCGAGCAGGAGATCGGCCAGTTCCTCGGGCTTTTCGAGCCGCAGGCAACCGGAACTGAGCGTGCGGCTGTTCAGGTCGAAGAGGCGCCGGGACGGCGTGTCGTGCAGGAAAATGTCCCACGGATTGTTCAGCACGAACTTGAGCTTGCCGAGGCTGTTCAGTGGGCCCGGGTCCTGGCGCAGGCGGTACGGAAAATAGTCGGCGTTGAATTTCCGCCAGTCGACACGGGTGGCGTCGACCTCCCTGCCACTGGCCCCGATCACGCGGATGCCGAGCCGCGCGAGGAAGGTGGGGTCTTCCTGTTGCGACGGCAGCAGGTCTTCCACGGCGATCGTGCGGGGCACGGACCACGGCGGGTTCACGACAATGCGCCGGATGCTGTCCTTGAAGCTGGGCGTCGGCCGGTCGGGGTGGCCGGCGATGATCCGCATCGAAATCGCCGGCGCGCCGTTCTCGACGAGTTCCAGCGAGCCGCCCGGTACGTTCGCCCAGAGGTAGCGCGGGCCTAAGTCGCGCGGCAGCCAGTTCCAGCGGGTGAGCGTGGTCTGCAACTGTGCGATACGATTCTCGACGGGAACGTTGAGTGCCGCGAGCGTTCGCTCATCGGCCTCGCCACTGGCGGGCAGGCCGTGGCGTTCCTGGAACTTGTACAGGGCGCGTTGCAGGCCCGCGTCAAAAAACCAGGCGTCGGCCGTTCCCGGCAGGCCTTCGAAGTCGCCGCTGACGCGCAAACGCTCGCGCAGGTCGACGACTCGTTGATCGCGTTCGCCAGGCATCGGCTGTGTGCCAGTGGGTAAGACGGGCCAGCCGCCGGCCGCGGCCAGCGCCTGGTAGTGGTCGAGCGCGACCTGCAGGCGAATGGCATCGGGCGATTCAGGCGGGCTGGCGTCGGCTGGCGCGAGCGGGATGTGCCAGTCCGGATCGCTGGCCGGCGTCGAGAGCGCGGGCAGCGCCGTCAGCAGGGGGGTGAGGGCCAAGATAGCGGCCAGGATGCCGGCCCGCATGCCGGCCCGCATTGGGGCAGCCTCAGGCAGTGGCGTGGCGCAGCCGCCGGCGAATCACGAGGGCGGCGACCGCGGTGCCGAGCAGCCACACGCCGGCCGGTGCTGGCACGATGGTCACCTGCGCACCGGTCGGGGTCGGGATGAAGCGTTGATTGGTGGGGACGGTGTTGACGAAGCTGCCCGGGACGGGATCGCCGTCAGCAAGGCCGATGGTGGCCACGCTGCCGGGACTGCCGATGGCGGTGAAGGAAAAGGTCCCGACGGTGCCGACTTCTGCGGCGCCGTTGAAGCCGAGGCGCACAGTGCGGGTGTTGCCATTGGTCGCGACCACCGGGGAAATGTAGTAGCTGAGGCCGTTCGCGAGGGTGAAGCCCGTGTAGGTCAGCTTGGTGATGTCGAAGTTGACGATGACCTCGCCGCTGAAGGTTCCGGGGCGTGTGCCGGGTATTAGAGGGTCGCTGGCATCCAGCACGAGGTTGACCGTGAAGGGGCTGTTCTGCGCCACGCTGCCCGCCGAGGCTAGCAGCTGGATGGTCCCTGCGACTATGGTCAGGGTGCCTGCCTGTGCGACCGGCCCGGCCGTGATCAGCAGGAGGGTGGCGGCGAGTGCTCGGTAGTTCATGGCGATTCTCGATTCAATAAGCGCAATTATGGCGCAATTAC
>CAZPNN010000232.1:0-2546 GCA_964587605.1 uncultured Chromatiaceae bacterium | reverse complement strand
CGGGATTGGCCTTTAGCGCCTGCCAGGCATCCTTTCAGCTGACGTCGCCCGCGTATTTGCCTTCGGTCATCTGGAATGACGGGGGCTTGCTGGCCATGTGTGGCTATTCCTTCCGATCGTTCATCCGATCATAAAACGCCGGGTAGTCCGGTGACACGTCCTTCTCGAACAGCTTCTGCAGCTAGAGGGCGGCAAAAAAGCGGACCTATAAGCGGACCTATAAGCGGACGTGAATGGCCATTGATATCATGTAAGTCTATGATATATATTGAGTCATGGCTAATAGAGAAGCGGACATTGAGGCGGCAAAGGATCGGGGCGAAACCGTCTCCCTGATGGAACCCCTTTTGATCGGCGATGCCTCGCGCCATCGGTCGGAACTCACCGATCTTGCATTGGATTTGGCGCAGAAAAGCGCGGGCTTTCGGCGTTCGCTACCCGAAAGTCTGGTGGTCTCCCTGGCCGATCTTGTGCGGTCAATGAATTGCTACTACAGCAATCTGATCGAAGGACACGATACGCACCCGGTCGATATCGAGCGCGCGCTCAAAGGTGAGTACAGCCAGGACGCAAGAAAACGGGACCTGCAGCTTGAAGCCAAAGCACACATCAAGGTCCAGCATTGGATCGACGAAGGCGGTCTGAAGGGCCGCGCGACCACGGTGGAGGCGCTTCAAGAGACTCATCGCCGGTTCTGCGAACTCCTGCCAGACGATCTCTCGTGGGTCGAAGATCCGACTACCGGGAAACGGAGCATAGTGGTCCCTGGAGAGCTACGCCGCCGGGACGTCATGGTCGGCAAGCACGTCGCAATCAGCGCCCCAGCCGTGCCGCGCTTCCTGCAAAGATTTGCGGCCGTCTACAGCCGTCTCGGCAAGACCGAAACGATTCTCGCGACGGCCGCAGCGCATCACCGTCTCGCATGGATTCATCCGTTTCTTGATGGAAATGGGCGCGTCGCGCGACTGATGTCGCACGCGATTTTTCTGGAGGCTCTGGATACAGGAGCCCTTTGGTCCATAGCACGCGGCCTGGCACGAAACGTCGAGGCGTATAAATCGCACCTTTCGGCGTGCGACCAGGCGCGGCGCAGCGATCTGGACGGTAGGGGTAATCTTAGCGAGGAGAACCTCGCGGATTTCACGCGCTTCTTCCTCACTACCTGCATCGACCAGGTCAGGTTCATGGAACGGCTGGTGCAACCAGACCAGTTGCGGACTCGAATGCTGATGTGGACCGAAGAAGAAATCAGGCTCGATCGCCTTCCACAGAAATCCGGAACAATTCTCGAAGCCATCCTCATTCGCGGCGAACTGCCGCGCGGTGAGACGGCGGCCATTGTGGGCACCGGCGACCGTCAGGCGCGGCGCGTCGTTTCCGCCCTGCTGGAACGGGGCGTTCTCACCTCGGCAAGTACGCGTGCGCCCTTGCGTCTCGCGTTCCCCGCGGCGCTGGCGTCGCGATGGATGCCGGGGCTTTTTCCGGAACGATCGTGAGGGAGGCATGACGGGAACTGGAGAGGAACGCTCTCAACCACTCAACGCAACACGAGCATGAAGTTTGTTCGACCGATGCTCAGGCGGGCTTGTTGCGAGCCCCGTCGAGAACGACCGGCAGCGGGGAATCGCTGCCGAAGATAGTGGCGCCGGCTGCCAGCAGTAATACGCTTCTCATCACGCACAAGCCGAACATCATGGACGCCTTCGGCAAGGATTGGTTCGAGATCAAGGCCGGCCAGCGCGCTGGTGGCTTCTCCTACCAGCGCTCGACGGCGCAGGTGGTGCCGGTCCCGGCGGCAATGTGGTTGCTCGGTTCGGGCCTGCGCGTCGCTTCATTGAGGGGCTCTTCCGCCCGACAGCAGCAGCAGCTGGCCCCCTTCCACCAATTGGCGTGGACCGCCGATCGGTCCATCCGTGACTCCATGGGCCTGAACGTTTGCCAGCAGCAGAACCTCTCCGGGTGCGCCGTCCAGCAGTCGTGTCACGTCTACAATTCCGGACGATTCCCAGGCGCCAACCTCGCGTGCCTTGTCGTCAGTACTACCGGCGGGCACCGCTCGACGATCGATGACTGCAATCCGTCTGGGAGGCGAGGTCCCGCTTGGGTCAAGGGTCCACACTGATGCCTCGATGCCGGAGTCGGCGCCGAATGTCGCAATCTTCGTTGCCCGGTCTTCCTGCACGTAGATCCGGCCATCACTGGCCCACACCAGGTTGTCCGGGCTGCGCAGTCCGAGATCACCGCTTTCATCGCTGTCATAGAACAGCCGGGTCCGCGTCTCGGCCAAGAGGCCGCCGTGCCCGTCCGAAGCAAAGCTCACGTCCATCAGGTACACGTTGCCCCAGTCGTCAGCGGGAAACCGGCCCCCATGCCCCGTGGAAGTGAACACCGCCTGCGTGGCCTGGCTCGGATTGGCGTGCACGTCCTCGGGTCGCGAGAACATGAAGGCGCCCAGCGCCTCGGCCTGCTGCCGCAGTTTCGGATCATTGAAGTAGCCGTAGGCATCGGTCCCGGAACCGGGTTTGCCATCGGCAGTCCGCGTCGCC
>CAZPNN010000231.1:0-3677 GCA_964587605.1 uncultured Chromatiaceae bacterium | reverse complement strand
CGCCGAAGCTCTTGTCGAGCACCACGTTGCGGCCCTTGGGACCCAGCGTCACCTTGACGGCGTCGGCCAGGATGTTGACGCCGGCAAACATGCGCGACCGGGCGTCATCACTGAAACGTACTTCTTTGGCAGCCATTTGATGTCTTCCTTAAATTCAGTAAATTTGGGTTGGGATCAATCAGCCTTCGATGACGGCCATGATGTCGTCTTCCTTCATGACCAGCAGATCCTGGCCATCGACCTTGACCTCGGTGCCGCTGTACTTGCCGAACAGCACCTTGTCGCCGGCCTTCAGATCGAGGGGGCGAACGTCGCCGTTCTCGAGGATCCGGCCCTTGCCAACGGCAATGACCTTGCCCTTGATGGGCTTCTCGGTGGCGGTATCGGGAATCACGATGCCACCGGGGGACGTACGCTCCTCTTCGGTACGCTTGATAATGACTCGGTCGTGCAGCGGACGGATCTTCATGGGCGGAAACTCCTTGAATATCGTGATGTTGGGCTTGAGTACCGGCGCCGTTATTGGCGCGGTGCGTCAAATCGTTAGCACTCTCCCCTTGGGGCTGCTAATGATAGGGGCGATGCTTGGAATTTCAAGGGCGGCAGGGAAAAGGGGACATAATTTGCGGCATGTCGTATTCCCCCGACGCTGCGCCTGCGCCAGACGCCTTGGTCGTGCTCTGCACCTGCCCGGACGAGGCCACGGCTGCCGGAATTGCGACCGCCCTCCTCGCCGCCGAGCTGGCAGCGTGCGTGAATTGCGTCTCGGGAATCCGGTCTATGTACCGGTGGGACGGGCAAATCAGGGACGACACCGAGGTGCTACTGGTCATCAAGACCCGGGCAGCCCGGTACGCGGCGCTCGAGACCACGCTACGGGCGCACCATCCCTATGATTTGCCTGAAATTATTGCGCTTCCGGTGGTTGCCGGCGCGCGCGACTATCTGAACTGGATCGGGCAGGCGACAGGCGCATGAAGCGAGTCTTTCCGGTGGTGGCGGCAATGTTGGCCGCGGTCCTTGCGACGGTCGCGAGCGGTCAGGACCAGGACATCCTGAAGCCCGAGCAGGCCTTCCGCTACACCGTCACGGCGGTGGACGATGCCCTGCTGGTCCGTTGGACGATCGAGCCCGAGCACTACCTTTACCAGGAGCGCATGAGTTTCGAGAGCCGCACCGCTGGCGTCTCGCTCGGCCCGGCGGTCATGCCCGAGGGCAAGCTCTACACCGATGAGTATTTCGGCGAAATGCACATCTACCGGGGCAGTGCCGAGATCCGGCTGCCCATCGCCGCACGCAGCCCGGGTATTGACAGCCTCGCGCTGGCCATCAAGTCGCAGGGCTGCGCGGATGTGGGCCTGTGCTACCCGCCGCAGGTCTGGGTAACCAACGTCGCCCTTCCTCCGGCTGGCAACGCCCCGAAATCCGGCCGCCTTAGCGCGCTGCTCGGTTCCGCCGCGGCCGCCGGCGGCCCCAAGGACGAACCGCTGCCCGTCGAGCAGGCCTTCCGCTTTCGGACGGAACTCGCTGACCCCTTCACCCTGCAGGTGTTGTGGAGGATCGCGCCGGGGTATTACCTGTACCGGCACACGCTCGGTGTCGAAACGACCAGCAGCTCGGTGCAATTTGCCGCGCCCTCGCTGCCGCCCGGTGTGCCCAAGGTGGACGAGGAATACGGCAACACGCTCGTGTTCTTCGACGAGGTGGCGATGACGGTGCCACTGACCCGCAGCGGGCCCGGCGCGCAGAGCCTGCCGCTGACGATTCGCTTCCAGGGCTGCAAGGAAGACAGCATCTGCTACCCGCCGCAGGCGGTGGCTGCAACGATTGACTTGCCAGCTGCCACGGCCGCAGGAGCGGCCTCAGCCGGGAACCGGACGGCGGTCCCGGCTGAAGCCGCTCCTGCGACCGCTCCGGAATCCGAGCAGGACCTCCTGTTCGCGCTCATTCGCGACGGCAACCTGTTTGCGGTAATGGCGATGTTCGCCGGCCTCGGTTTGTTACTCTCTTTCACGCCCTGCTGCCTGCCCATGTACCCGATCCTGTCGGGAATCATCGTGGGGCACAGTACGACGGAGCGCGCGGGCCACGGCAGGCAGGGCGGTTCGGGAAAAGCGTTCCTGCTGTCGGTCGCCTTCGTGCTCGGTATGGCGGTGACCTACACGATCCTTGGCGCGGTCTTCGCTGCCGCCGGGTCGCAGGTGCAGGCAGTAATGCAGCAGCCCGCGGTGACCATCGGTGTGGCGCTGCTGTTCGTGGCTCTCGCGTTGTCGATGTTTGGCCTGTTCGACCTGCAGATCCCGGCGTCCTGGCAAACGAAACTCAACACGATCTCGGGCGAACAGCGCTCCGGCAGCTTCATCGGCGCCGGCATCATGGGCATCATATCGGCGGCGGTCGTGACGACCTGCGTCACACCCCCGCTGGTCGCCGCGCTGACGGTGATTGCCAAGACCGGCGACGTGGCTCGCGGCGCAATGGCCCTGTTTGCGCTGGCCATCGGCATGGGCATTCCGTTGCTGGCTATCGGCGCGTCGGCGGGCCGCCTGATGCCCAAGGCCGGGGCGTGGATGGTGTCGGTAAAAGCTGCCTTCGGGCTGATGATGCTCGGCATGGCGGTGTGGATGCTCGACCGTCTGTGGCCCGGCACGCTGACGCTCGCCTTGTGGGCCGTGCTGCTCGTCATCGGCGGCATATTCCTCGGCGCCTTCGCGCCGCTGGATGGTTCCGCAACGATGCCCCGGAAGCTCGGCAAGGGCTTTGGCATCGTCGCCATAATTTACGGCGCCGCCCTGCTGGTTGGGGCGCTCGCCGGCAACGACGACGCGTTGCGCCCCCTCAAGTTCGCCAGCGCGCCGTCAGTGACGGGCAATAATAAGTCTGGCAACGCGCATCTGCAGTTCACCCGCATCAAGACCGTCGACGATCTCGAACGGGCTGTCGCGAGTGCCGCGGCCGAGGGCCGGCCGGTGGTCCTCGATTTCTACGCCGACTGGTGCGTGTCCTGCAAGGAAATGGAGAAGTACACCTTTCCCGATCCCGCCGTCCGGTCCGCCCTGACGGATGCCGTGGTTCTCCAGGCTGATGTGACGAAGGTTGATGCCGAGGATCAGGCCTTGATGCAGCGCTTCGGTATCATCGGCCCTCCCACCATCATGTTCTTCACGGCGGACGGCATGGAACAGACCTCGCGGCGCATTGTCGGCTTCAAGCCGGCGGCGGAATTTGCCGCCCACCTGCGATCCGTCTTCGGTGACGCCTCGGGACCCGCCACGACAGCCGTCGCGACCAACCAGCCCTGAGGCATGCGTCCGCTTCGCAAAGTAGCCATCGGCCTGTGGGTGGCGGTTTTCCTGTTCGCCGGTGTTCGCTTTGGTGTCAATAGAACTGTCGACTCTGCTGACGAGATAACTGTCAATACACAACAGACTGTTTCTGATGGAGATTCAGAATCGGTGGGGGGCGTCGGCAAGCCCCTGCCCCCGCTCACTCTGAATGACGTGAACGGCAAACCCCGGGCCGTGGCGGAGTGGTCCGGGCGTACCCTGCTGATCAATTTCTGGGCTACCTGGTGCGCACCGTGCCGGAAGGAAATGCCGCTGCTCGAGCAGTTCCAGCAGTCACAGGACCGGGCCCGGATGCAGGTCATCGGTATCGCCATCGACCGTCTCGACCCC
>CAZPNN010000230.1:0-8323 GCA_964587605.1 uncultured Chromatiaceae bacterium | reverse complement strand
TTGCCCTTGTAGGGCTCCGGCGGCCGGTAGCTGCGTATATCCGCGGCCACCTGGCCGACCATCTGCTTATCGGCACCCTTGATGACGATCTCGGTCTGGGTGGGCGTGTCGATCGTGATGCCATCCGGAACCGGGAAAGCCACCGGATGCGAGAACCCCAGCGTCAGGTTCAACTTCTTGCCCTGCGCCTGGGCACGATAACCAACGCCGACCAGTTCCAGCTTGCGCACGAATCCCGCAGAGACGCCGTTCACCATATTGCTAAGCAACGCCCGGGTGGTGCCAGCCAGTGCGCGCGCGGCCTGGGTCGCCGTACGACTGGAAACCCTGGCCTCGCCATCGACCACGGTAATCTCCACCTGCGAGTTCAGCACATGGCTGAGTTGGCCCTTGGGTCCCTTGATACGCACCTGGCCGCTGGCCTGGGTCAGTTCGACCCCCTTCGGCAGCGGCACCGGCATTTTTGCAACTCTCGACATTTTCTGCGCCTACGAAACGATCGCCAGGAAACAATGCATTAAGAAACGATTCATTAAGAAACAATACAGAGCACTTCGCCGCCATGGCCGCCGGCCCGGGCATCACGATCACTCATCACACCAGCCGACGTCGAAACAATGGCGATACCGAGCCCGCCCTGAATCTTTGGCAGCGAGTCCTTGCCCCGATAGATACGCAAACCGCACCGGCTCACACGCCTGATCTCGTCGATGACCGGCCGACCGTCGAAATACTTGAGATCGATGACCAGCTCGCGCTTGTTGCCGCCAACGTCCGTGACCTGGAAGCCGACGATATAGCCTTCGTCCTGAAGGACCTTGGCGATAGCTTCCTTCTGCGTGGATGACGGCATTGTCACGCTCGGCAGGGCGACCCTCTGGCCGTTCCTGATCCGGGTAAGCATGTCAGCGATCGGGTCCGATAGGCTCATATGCGTTTACTCACAATTACCAACTTGCCTTATTACCAACTTGCCTTGCTGATGCCCGGAATGTTGCCCGCAAGCGTGAGCTCGCGAAGCTTTACCCGGGACAAACCAAATTTCTGGTAGTACCCGCGGGACCGCCCGGTAATTGCGCAACGGCTGCGCATGCGACTCGGGCTCGAATCACGGGGCAGCGACTGCAGCTTTTCGATCGCCGTCTGCCTGTCCTCGGGACGAGCCTTGGGATTGGCAATAATCGCCTTGAGCGCCCCGCGCTTCTTCGCGTACTTCTGCACCAGCCTGGCGCGCTTCACATCCCGGAGGACCATTGATTTCTTGGCCATAACGTACCTGTTCGATCTACCCGTTGGTCCTACTTGCGGAAAGGAAAGTTGAATGCTTCAAGCAATGCCCGGCCGCGGATATCCGTGCCGGCAGTCGTCGTGATCGTGATATCCATGCCGCGAATGGCATCGATCTGGTCGTAATCGATCTCGGCAAAAATTATCTGTTCCTGGACGCCCATGCTGTAGTTGCCACGCCCATCAAATGAACGGCCATTCAGCCCTCGGAAGTCGCGAATTCGCGGCACCGCTATGCTGATCAGGCGGTCCATGAACTCCCACATGCGCTGCCGGCGCAGCGTTACCTTGCACCCCACCGGATAGCCTTCACGCACCTTGAAGGTGGCGATGGATTTCCGCGCCAGCGTGATCTGCGGTTTCTGGCCGGCAATGCGGGTCATGTCCTGCACGGCCTTCTCGATGATCTTCTTGTCCGTGATGGTCTCGCCCACGCCCATGTTGAGCGTGATCTTGGTAATGCGCGGCACATCCATGACGTTGTCGATGCCAAGCTGCTGCTTGAGCTTCGGAACGACAGTGTCCGCGTAGTATTTCTGCAACCGTGTCATGTTCTGTTCGCGATTCCCTGGTCACCCGGAGCGGCCGCCCCGGCATGCCTCAGACATCAACGACCTCGTTGTTCGACTTGAAGTAGCGGACCTTGCGGCCATCCTCGAGCGTCCGGTATCCGACCCGGTCAGCCTTGTCAGTCGTGGTATTGAGCAACGCCACGTTTGACTCGTGCAGCGACATTTCCTTCTCGACAATGCCGCCCTGAAGGCCCTTGGCCGGATTCGGCTTCTGATGCTTCTTGACGACGTTGATGTTCTCAACCCAGACGCGGTCCCCGTCGACACGCATGACCGTGCCCTTGCGGCCCTTGTCGCGGCCGGCAATGACGATGACCTGATCGTTCTTTCTGATGCGCTTCATCTTAAGAGCTCTGCTTTCACCCAAACCTTGCTCAAAGCACTTCGGGCGCCAGGGAAATAATCTTCATGAAATTCTCGTTACGCAGCTCGCGGGTAACTGGCCCGAAGATACGCGTACCAATGGGCTCCAGCTTGTTGTTGAGGAGCACAGCAGCATTACCGTCGAAACGGATCACTGAACCGTCGGGCCGGCGAACACCCTTTCGGGTGCGCACGACGACCGCGTTGTAAACCTCGCCCTTCTTGACCCGACCCCGGGGAATGGCATCCCGAATGCTGACCTTGATGACATCGCCAATGTACGCATACCGCCGACGAGTACCGCCAAGCACCTTGATGCACATCAACTGCTTGGCGCCGCTGTTGTCGGCGGCCGCAAGATAGGTCTGCATCTGAATCATGATCGTTTTCCGTTTATGCCAGCGTCGGTTAAGGCCAGGTGAGTGCGAACCCGCAAGGGCCCTTTACTCCGCCACTCCGGACGCTTCAGCGCGACGGATGACTTCAACCAGCCGCCAGGCTTTGCGCTTCGAGTACGGCCGGCACTCCGTAATTGACACCAGGTCGCCCGCCTTCGACGTGTTTTCCTCGTCGTGAGCCAGAAGCTTGGTTGTCCGCCGCACGTATTTCCCATACTGGGGATGCTTCACAAGTCGTTCGACGACCACCGCGATGGTCTTCTGCATCTTGTTGCTGACAACGGTGCCGGTCAGCGTCCTGATCTGGGCCGCTTCCTGTTTCACCGATTCGGTCGTGGTGCTCATGCTGCGCTACCCGCTTTTTTCTGCCGGGCGTGCTCGCCCATTCTCTTCTGGCGGGCGCTCTCGCCCATTGTCTTCTTGCGGGCGCTCTCGCCCAACAGCGTCTTGATACGTGCAATGTTCTTGCGAACCTTGTCGAACTGGTCCGGACGACTCAGCTGGCCCGTGGCCCGCTGCATCCGGAGGTTGAACTGCTCCTTGCGGAGACCGAGAAGCTCTTCGGCCAACTCGATCTCGGACTTCTTGCGCAGGTCGTTAAGTTTCATCGGCCTGATACCTGGATTAAATGGCGTGACGGCTTACGAATGTTGTAGCGACGGGCAGTTTTGAGGCCGCCAGACGGAATGCTTCGCGAGCAATCTCCTCAGTAACGCCCTCCATTTCGTAGAGGACCCGACCAGGCTGAATCAACGCCACGTAGAACTCGACATTGCCCTTACCACTGCCCTGCCGGACTTCAAGCGGCTTCGCGGTGACAGGCTTGTCCGGGAAAATTCGGATCCAGATCTTGCCGCCACGCTTCACGTAGCGGGTCATGGCCCGCCGCGCCGCCTCTATCTGACGGGCAGTCAGCCGGCAACGAGCCGTGGCCTTAAGGCCAAACTCGCCAAAAGCAACGGTGTTGCCCCGCTGCGCGAGCCCGCGGTTACGACCTTTGAACTGCTTCCGGAACTTGGTTCGCTTTGGTTGCATCATGGGCGTGATTCCTTAGCGAGCGGCCGGCGCTGCGGCTTCTTCCGCCTGCGCCTGTTGCTGATCGAATACCTCGCCCCGGAAAATCCAGACCTTCACCCCGATTACGCCGTAGGTCGTCATGGCCTCAGCGAGCGCATAGTCAATATCGGCACGGAAAGTGTGCAGAGGCACACGGCCTTCCCGGTACCACTCGCTTCGCGCAATCTCGCCGCCATTCAGACGCCCGGCAACCATGACCTTGATTCCCTGGGCACCGAGACGCATGGTGTTCGTAACGGCCCGCTTCATCGCCCGACGGAACATCACGCGCCGCTCAAGCTGCTGGGCAATCCCATCAGCGACCAGCTGCGCGTCCAGTTCCGGCTTGCGGATCTCTGCAATGTTTATGCGGACGTCGTTCAGCGCCATTTTGAGCAGCTTGGCCACTTGGTTACGCAGGCTCTCGATGTCTTCACCCTTCTTGCCAATGACAACACCCGGGCGCGCCGTGTGAATCGTGATGTTTGCCTTACGGGCAGGACGCTCGATCTGGATCTTGCCAACCGACGCTTCCTTGAGCTTCTTGGTAAGGAACTGACGGATTCGGAAGTCCGATTCGACGTACTTCGGAAAAGTGCGGGCATCTGCATACCACTTGGACGCCCACTCCCGCGTTATGCCGAGGCGAATACCGACCGGATTGACCTTCTGACCCATGGTTACTCGTCCGCGACCTTGATGGTGATATGACTGCTGCGCTTCTGCCGGGGCGATGCACGGCCCTTGGCCGATGCCTTGAACCGGCGCATCCGGGGAGCCTCGTTGACAAACACCGTGGCCACCTTGAGTTCGTCGATGTCGGCAGCGTTGTTGTGCTCGGCGTTGGCGATGGCGGAATCAAGAACCTTCTTGAGCAGTCCGGCACCCTTCTTCGGCATCAGATCGAGAATCTGCTTGGCATTTGCGACGGTCTTGCCGCGAATTGCGTCGGCAACCAGCCGGCACTTCTGCGCCGAGATTCGCGCGTACTTCAATGTTGCGGAAACCTGCATCGTAGATCCTTATGCTGCCGGCGCCGCAGCTGCCTTGGTCTTCTTGTCGCCCAAATGCCCCTTGAACGTCCGGGTTACTGCGAATTCGCCGAGTTTGTGGCCAACCATGTTCTCGGTGATCAGCACGGGGATGTGGTCCCGGCCGTTGTGCACCGCGATGGTGAGGCCGACCATTTCCGGGACAATCATCGAACGCCGCGACCAGGTCTTGATCGGTCGGCGATTGCTGGTCGCCACCGCCTGCCGGACCTTGTTGGCCAGGTGCAGATCGACGAACGGCCCCTTCTTGATTGATCGCGCCACGTTTCGAATTCCTCGAGTCGGTTACTTCTTGCCGCGCCGGCGCACGATCATCGTGGCCGTGCGCTTGTTGCGACGGGTCTTGTAGCCCTTGGTCTTGATTCCCCAGGGCGTCACAGGATGACGGCCACCGGAGGTCTTGCCTTCACCGCCACCGTGCGGGTGGTCAACAGGATTCATCGCGACACCGCGAACCGTGGGGCGAATACCCCGCCAGCGCTTGGCACCCGCCTTGCCGTACTTGCGAAGGTTGTACTCTTCGCGCCCGACCTCACCCACCGTCGCGCGGCACTCGACGTGCACCTTGCGCATCTCGCCGGAGCGCAGGCGCACGGTTGCATAGGTACCGTCGCGGGCGACGATCTGGATGCTGGTGCCTGCGGAGCGCGCCATCTGGGCACCCTTGCCAGGCTTCAGCTCAACGGCATGGACAAGCGTGCCGACCGGGATATTTCGCAGCGGCAGGGCATTGCCGAGCTTGATCGGTGCGTCGCGGCCCGAGATTACGGAATCACCAGCCACCAGGCCCTTCGGCGCAATGATGTAACGGCGCTCGCCGTCAGCGTAGAGTACGAGCGCGAGGTGCGCGCTACGATTCGGATCGTATTCTATGCGCTCGACCTTCGCGGCGATTCCGTCCTTGTCGCGCCGGAAGTCGATAATGCGATAGAGGCGCTTGTGGCCACCGCCCTTGTGGCGGGTGGTTATCCGGCCGTAATTATTGCGCCCCGTGCTGCGCTCAAGGCGGGTCACGAGCGGCGCGTACGGATCGCCCTTGTGCAGGTTCGGCGTCGTCACCTTGACGACAAAACGCCGCCCCGGTGAAGTTGGTCTGGTTTGCTGAAGTGCCATGCCGGTCTATTCCGCGCCGAGGAATTCAATGTCCTGGCCCTCGGCCAGGGTCACGTAAGCTTTCTTCCAGTCTTGCCGCCGACCGGGACTGCGGCCAAAACGCTTGGCCTTACCCATTGCGTTGACAACCTGCACGGCAGTGACCTTGACGTCGAACATCAACTCGACAGCCCGCTTGATCTCCCCCTTGTCGGCATCGCGGCGCACCTTGAAGACAAACTGCTTCAGGCGCTCGGCAAGACGACTGCTCTTTTCGGAAAGATGCGGCCCGATCAGCACCGTCATCAGTTTCTCGTTGCTCAGGCGGGCGGCCAGGGACTTGGTTGCTCCTGACTTCGCCGACCCGGACTTTGCCGAACCGGACTTCGAAGCTGCCGCTTTTGCATTCATGACAGCCGCTCCGCAACGGCCTTTACGGCCGCCGACGTGGCCAGGACCTTCTCGGACCGGACCAGCGATACGGGATTTAATTCACGAACATTGATGACGTCCACGAACGGCAGATTGCGCGCCGAAAGGCGCAGGTTGTCCTGCCCCTCGTCAATCAGGATCAGCACCCGGGGAAGATTGATCCCCTGCAGGTACTTCGCCAGATCCTTGGTCTTCGGCTTTTCCATCTGAATGGCATCGACGATGACCAGCCGATCCTGGCGAATCAACTCGGAAAACACAGACCGCATTGCGGCCTGGTACATCTTGCGATTGACCTTCTGCGAGTAGTCGCGGGGCTTGGCTGCAAACGCGCGACCACCACCAACCCAGATCGGGCCTCGAATCGTGCCAGCGCGGGCCCGGCCGCTACCCTTCTGGTTAAACGGCTTGCGGCCGCCGCCACGAACTTCGGCGCGGGTCTTCTGCGCCTTGGTACCGGCCCGGCCACCCGCCATATAGGCAGTGATGACCTGGTGAATCAGGGCCTCGTTGAACTTGGCGCCAAAGGTGTCATCAGACACCTCAAGGCTGCCGCCGCCCTGGATTGCAAGCTTCATGGGAGTCTCAGCCCTTCTTCTTTCGGCGAACCTTCGCCGCAGGCTTGATCACGACGTGCGAGCCCGCGTGACCCGGTACGGCGCCCTTAATCAGGAGCAGATTGCGGTCCTTGTCGACCCGCACGACGGCGAGGTTCAGGGTGCTGCGGGCCACATTGCCCATATGACCCGACATGCGCTTGCCCTTGAACACCCGGCCGGGCGTCTGGCGCTGACCAATGGACCCGGGAACCCTATGAGAGACGGAATTACCGTGCGTGGCGTCCTGGCCCGCGAAATTGTGGCGCTTGATGGTGCCGGCGTAGCCCTTGCCGATAGTCGTGCCCCGCACGTCCACCAGCTGACCAACCGTGAAGGCCTCTACGGTGATCTCGGAGCCCGCCGGATGAGTGCCGGCCTCGTCGGCGTTGACCCGGAACTCCCATAGGCCTTCGCCCGGCTCGGCGCTGGCCTTGGCGTACTGTCCGGCCAGTGTCTTGCTGATTCGGCTCGGCTTGACGCTGCCAGTAGTGACCTGGACGGCGGAATAGCCGTCCGACTCAGCGCTCTTTACCCGCATCACGCGATTGGGGAACGCCTCTATAACCGTGACAGGCACGGAAGCGCCTTCTTCCGTGAAGATCCGCGTCATGCCGCGTTTTCGCCCTACGAGACCGATAGCCATGTCCTGCTTCCTGGTCGGCATTCCTGCTTGCTGCAAGCCACGCAACCCCCGGTTGACGCACCTGCCGCTGCCTATGAATCCTGCGCGGACACGGCTAGCCCCAGACAACCGGGACAGCCTGTTTCCGTCGGAGACCCCCGAACCCTCTTCCTTTCGAAGGGCCGTGCAGCTTTGCCAAAGCCTCTTCTAGCCTGGCAGGCCCTACGGCGGGTTCACTTTGTTTTGCGCTCTACGCGTAGTAATGCACCGCAAGGAACGAGCGTGACACTACGCGGAGCCGGTTAGTATAACAGCCTCTTGGCCGGTTTCAATTTCATCAATTGAGCTTGATCTGGACGTCCACCCCGGCCGGTAACTCCAGTTTCATCAGGGCGTCAACCGTCTTTTCGGTCGGTTCCACGATATCCATCAGGCGCTTGTGTGTGCGGATTTCGTACTGGTCCCGGGCATCCTTGTCCACGTGGGGCGAGGTCAGCACCGTAAAGCGCTCGATCCTGCTCGGCAGGGGCACCGGACCCCGCACCTGGGCACCCGTACGCTTGGCAGTATCCACAATTTCCTTGGCCGAGTTATCGATCAAGCGGTGATCGAAAGCCTTCAGCCGGATCCGGATATTTTGACTCTTGGCCATGTTTAAGTCCTTATAAATACTAAATAAATCTTAGTTAACAATTCTTACTTAACGATCTTTGCCACAACGCCGGCACCGACGGTCCGGCCACCCTCGCGGATGGCGAAGCGCAGGCCGTCTTCCATGGCGATCGGGTTGATCAGCGTCACCACCATCTTGATGTTGTCCCCCGGCATCACCATCTCCACGCCCTCCGGC
>CAZPNN010000229.1:0-3280 GCA_964587605.1 uncultured Chromatiaceae bacterium | reverse complement strand
ACTAACAGGCAGATTCCCAAGCATTCCTCACCCGTCCGCCACTCGTCGCCAGGGTTGCCCCCGCGTTACCGTTCGACTTGCATGTGTTAAGCATGCCGCCAGCGTTCAATCTGAGCCAGGATCAAACTCTTCAATTCAAGTCTTCGAAAAGTACTTGAGCTTTTAGAGAGATCCGAACTCCATCACCGTCAGAAAACGACAAGTCATTTCCCTTTGGTGAGTAGTCCAGTTACTCGACGTCAGTTACCTGACGTATATGGACCGATGACTCGGCCCGTTGACGCGAGTACCCACACAAATTACCTGTTTTCGGCAGTCTTAAAGAACGAGCCCACTTCGAGGTGGGCGGGCCCGCAAGTATACAGGCCGGTTGAAGTCGGTCAATACGGCAACCGACTATATTTTGGGGTCTTGGGGCTTCAGGGAGACGCGCTTGAAGCGGCGCTTGCCCACCTGCAAAACCAGGTCTGCGGCGGCCGTCAGCATCAGTTCGCGACTGCTGACCCGCTCGCCATCGATGCGGACTGCGCCCTGCTCGATCATGCGCATGGCCTCCGTATTGCTGGCAACCAGCTGCGCCTTTCGCAGCAATTGCGCAATTCCCAGCCCGCCCTCTGGAATCTCCAGCTCAACAGTCTCCAAATCTGCCGGCAGGCCACGGTCCCTGAAGCGCCGCACGAAGTCTGCCTGGGCTTCATCGCCCGCAGCCACCCCGTGAAATCGGGCCACGATTTCCCGGGCCAACTCGAACTTGGCGTCCCGCGGATTCAGGCCTTCGCTGACCTGTTGACGCAATGCCGCAAGCTCTGCGGGCAACCGGAAGCTGAGCAGCTCGAAGTATCGCCACATCAGTTCGTCCGAGATCGACATCAGCTTGCCGAACATTTCGCCTGGAACGTCCGTAATTCCTACGTAGTTACCAAGGGACTTCGACATCTTGTTGACACCGTCCAGCCCCTCCAGCAATGGCATCGTGATGACGATCTGGGGCGGCTGGCCGTAGTCCTGCTGCAGCTGCCGTCCAACCAGCAGGTTGAAGCGCTGGTCGGTTCCGCCCAACTCCACATCGGCCTTCAGCATGACGGAGTCATAGCCCTGCACCAGCGGGTACAGGAACTCGTGAATCGCTATCGGCTTGTTGGCCGCGTAGCGCTGCTGGAAATCATCGCGCTCAAGCATCCGGGCCACGGTATGCCGCGCCGCAAGCTGCACCAGACCCGCAGCGTCCATCGCCCCCATCCACCGGGAATTGAAGTCAATTCGGGTTCGCTCCGGATCCAGAATCTTGAAAATCTGGCGTTCATAGGTCGCGGCGTTGGCCGAGATCTCTGCCGCGGTCAATGGCAGCCTCGTGGCATTCCGCCCGGTGGGATCCCCTATCAGGCCGGTAAAGTCGCCGATCAGGAACACCACTGTATGGCCCAGCTGCTGGAAGGTCCTTAGCTTGTTGATGAGGACCGTATGGCCCAGGTGGAGATCCGGCGCCGTGGGGTCAAAGCCTGCCTTGATGATCAGCGGCCGCGCGGCGCCAAGTCGTGTCCGCAGCTCGGATTCGACGAGGATATCGCTGGTGCCACGCCGGATTTTAGCCAGCTGGTCGTCGACAGAGGGCTGCATGCCAGGGCCTGGTGGAGTTAAGTTGAGACGTGGGTCACGGCGTCGGGGGGCCATGAAGATAAACCATTAGCCAGGTCGGGTCACGGATCGCCATAGGTTAAATGGCGAGACGGACACGAAATTCGCGGTGCGCTTGGTTGACCGGAGTGGCAGCGGCTGGTAAAAAGACACCCGCAAATAAATCAATGACTTGCAGACCTATCGAACGACCCCTACGTCGTTTGGGAGGGGCTGTGTGTTTCAGTACTGAAAAGGGTCGGCATTCACAATGGATCGGATTTCGTCGCGGCGCGAGCCTGGAACCGCCACTTTGGTGCGCCGCCCTGACGCCGTTCGGGCCGGTCTGCTGGCGGCCACGGTCGCTCTGCTTGCCGGGTATCAACTCACTGTCCAGATCAGCCAGTCGCTCGACGCGCCGGCCATGGCGGCCCCCCGCCCCACCCCGGTTGCCGCTGTTGCAACGGCGCCAGCACCGGTGGATCCCTTCGAAAACCTGTCGATCGAAGTACAACCCGGTGACACGCTCGATGGGCTGTTCCGGGACACCAATCTAAGCCTCGTGGACCTCGCCGAAATCCTGCAACTGGACGAGGCACGCAAGAACCTGCGAGTTCTACGTCCAGGCGACGTTCTTCGAGTCCGCCACGATGGCGGGTCGGTCCAGTCCCTGGATCGCGAACTCAACATCGGCTCCCGGTTTGAAGTCCGGCGCGCCGATACCGGCTTCCAGGCCAGCATCGTTGACCTGCCGCTCGAGCATCGGCTCGTTACCGCCAGTGGCCGGATCAATAGCTCCCTGTTTGAGGCTGCGAACGAGTCGCGGGTGTCCGAGAAGCTGATCATGAAGGTCGCTGAAGTATTCGAGTACGACATCGACTTCGTCAGGGACATCGGGCAAGGCGACGAGTTCGCACTGGTTTACGAAGAGCTTTGGCGCGACGGCACCAAGCTAGGCGAAGGCGACGTGCTCGCTGCGGAATTTGTGAATCGTGGCGCCCGGTATACCGCGATCCGCTACCAGGAATCCGACGACAGCCGGCCCGAGTACTATAACCACGACGGGCAGCCGATGCGGAAGGCCTTCGTCCGGGCTCCAGTGTCCTTCACCCGCATCAGTTCCAATTTCAATCCACGGCGACGTCACCCGATCCTGAACCAGATCCGGGCGCACCAGGGCGTGGACTACGCCGCGCCGAAGGGGACGCCAGTCAAGGCGTCGGGCGACGGCAAGATCATTTTCCGCGGGTGGAAGGGTGGCTATGGCAACACCATCATCCTGCAGCATGGCGGCAGTGTGACGACCCTGTACGGGCACCTGTCCCGCTTCGACAAGCGCGGCTACGGCAGCCGGGTCAGTCAGGGTGATGTCATTGGTTACGTCGGCGCAACGGGCCTCGCCACGGCGCCCCACTTGCACTATGAGTATCGCAAGAACGGCCGGCACCTGAATCCCCGGACGGTCATCCTGCCGAACGCGGAACCACTGCGGCCCCAGGAACTCACCGCCTTTCGCGCCACGGCAGAACCGCTGTTACAGCGCCTGGCCGCTCGTAACAGCATGCTGGCCGCCAATCGTCCGGTACTGTAAGTCGCCCTCCATACGGCAAGCCATCAGGCCCATTCGCTGACGAACACGGCCCTCTACATCGGTCTCATGTCCGGG